>NZ_JBJHPC010000278.1:0-9267 GCF_045257485.1 Streptomyces sp. YS-3
GGATTGGGGCCGGTGGCCCCGTGCCCGTCTGTCGCGCGGCGCCCGGCACGTACGCTCGCCGCGTCGCCGAATCGTCCACGTGGCCCTGTCACGAGGACGCTCCGGCGCCCTGCGATCGCACGCACCGGACGCCGCGCGACCCGCCCCCTCCGGGCGGACGGCGGGCACGGGRCCACCAGCCCCGGCCCCACACCACCCACACTCACCCCTGAGGATCGCTGCATGCCTGGCATTACGCGCGAGGAGGTCGCCCACCTCGCCCGGCTGGCGCGTCTGGAGCTGAAGAGCGAAGAGCTGGACCACTTCGCCGGACAGCTCGACGACATCATCGGCGCGGTCGCCCGCGTCTCCGAGGTCGCCGACCAAGACGTGCCCCCGACCTCCCACCCGCTGCCGCTGACCAATGTCATGCGCGCGGACGAGGTCCGTCCGTCGCTCACCCCCGCGCAGGCGCTCTCCGGCGCCCCGGCCCAGGAGCAGCAGCGTTTCAAGGTGCCGCAGATCCTGGGGGAGGACTAATCACCATGACGGACATCATCAAGCTCACCGCGGCCGAGATCGCCGCGAAGATCGCGGCCGGCGAACTCACCGCCGTCGAGGTCACCGAGGCCCACCTGGCCCGGATCGAGGCCGTCGACGAGAAGGTGCACGCCTTCCTGCACGTCGACCGCGAGGGCGCGCTCGCGCAGGCCCGCGCCGTCGACGACAAGCGCGCCCGGGGCGAGAAGCTCGGCCCGCTGGCCGGTGTGCCCCTCGCCCTGAAGGACATCTTCACCACCGAGGGCATCCCGACCACGGTCGGCTCCAAGATCCTCGAAGGCTGGATCCCGCCGTACGACGCGACGCTCACCAAGCGCCTCAAGGCCGCCGACGTCGTCATCCTCGGCAAGACCAACATGGACGAGTTCGCCATGGGGTCGTCGACCGAGAACAGCGCGTACGGCCCGACCGGCAACCCGTGGGACCTCACCCGTATCCCGGGCGGCTCCGGCGGCGGCTCCTCCGCCGCCCTCGCCTCCTACGAGGCCCCGCTCGCCATCGGCACGGACACCGGCGGCTCGATCCGCCAGCCCGCCGCCGTCACCGGCACCGTCGGCGTCAAGCCGACCTACGGCGCGGTCTCCCGCTACGGCATGGTCGCCTTCTCGTCCTCCCTCGACCAGGGCGGCCCCTGCGCCCGTACGGTCCTGGACGCGGCGCTGCTGCACGAGGTCATCGCCGGGCACGACCCGCTCGACTCGACCTCCATCGACGCGCCGGTCCCGCCGGTCGTCGAGGCCGCCCGCAACGGCTCGGTGGCCGGGATGCGCGTCGGCGTCGTCAAGCAGTTCTCCGGCGAGGGCTACCAGGCCGGTGTCGTCCAGCGCTTCAACGAGTCGGTCGAGCTGCTCAAGTCGCTCGGCGCCGAGATCGTCGAACTGGACTGCCCCTCCTTCGACCTGGCGCTCTCCGCGTACTACCTCATCGCCCCGAGCGAGTGCTCCTCCAACCTCGCCCGCTTCGACGCCATGCGCTACGGCCTGCGGGTCGGCGACGACGGCACGAGGTCGGCCGAGGACGTCACCGCGCTCACCCGCGAGGCGGGCTTCGGCGACGAGGTCAAGCGCCGCGTCATCCTCGGTACGTACGCGCTGAGCTCCGGCTACTACGACGCGTACTACGGCAGCGCCCAGAAGGTCCGCACGCTCATCACGCGCGACTTCGAGAAGGCCTTCGAGCAGGTCGACGTGATCGTCTCGCCGACCACGCCCACCACCGCCTTCCCGATCGGCGAACGTGCCGACGACCCGATGGCGATGTACCTGGCCGACCTGTGCACCATCCCGACCAACATGGCGGGCAACGCCGCCATGTCGCTGCCCTGCGGCCTCGCGCCGGAGGACGGCCTGCCGGTCGGGCTGCAGATCATCGCCCCCGCCCTGAAGGACGACCGCCTGTACAAGGTGGGTGCCGCCGTCGAGGCCGCCTTCGTGGAAAAGTGGGGCCACCCGCTGCTCGAGGAGGCTCCGTCGCTGTGAGTGCACTGACCAAGGCCAAGGGATTCAAGAAGTCCAAGGCCGGCACCTACCTGTCCATCGGCACCACCGCCTTCGGCGCGATCAGCGTCGTCAAGCAGGCCAAGAAGGCCCGCACCGAGAACGACACGCTGAAGCTGCTCGACGCCGTCGTCTCCGCCGCCGCCATCGCCACCGGCGTCGCCATCCTGCTGCGCGAACTCAAGCGCATCGGTGACGACGACGTCCTGCTGGGCTGAGAGGGAAGTTTTTCACCGTGACCGTCACTGATCTGGTCTCGTACGAGGACGCCCTCGCGTCGTACGACCCCGTCATGGGCCTGGAGGTCCATGTCGAGCTCGGTACGAAGACCAAGATGTTCTGCGGCTGTTCTACCGAGCTGGGCGCCGAGCCCAACTCGCAGACCTGCCCCACCTGCCTCGGCCTGCCCGGCTCGCTCCCGGTCGTCAACGCGATCGGCGTCGAGTCGGCCGTCAAGATCGGCCTCGCGCTCAACTGCGAGATCGCCGAGTGGTGCCGTTTCGCCCGGAAGAACTACTTCTATCCGGACATGCCGAAGAACTTCCAGACCTCGCAGTACGACGAGCCGATCGCCTTCAACGGCTATCTGGACGTCCAGCTGGAGGACGGCGAGATCTTCCGTGTGGAGATCGAGCGCGCCCACATGGAGGAGGACACCGGCAAGTCGACCCACGTCGGCGGCGCCACCGGCCGCATCCACGGCGCCTCGCACTCGCTGCTCGACTACAACCGGGCCGGCATCCCGCTCATCGAGATCGTCACCAAGCCGATCGAGGGAGCGGGCGAGCGGGCCCCCGAGGTCGCCAAGGCGTACGTCGCCGAGCTGCGCGAGCTCATCAGGGCGCTCGGCGTCTCCGAGGCCCGGATGGACAAGGGCCAGATGCGCTGCGACGTGAACCTGTCGCTGCGCCCGAACGGGACGACGACGTTCGGCACCCGCAGCGAGACGAAGAACGTCAACTCGCTGCGTTCGGTCGAGCGCGCGGCCCGCTTCGAGATCCAGCGCCACGCCGCGGTGCTGTCCTCCGGCGGCACCATCGTGCAGGAGACCCGTCACTTCCACGAGGACGACGGCTCCACCACCTCGGGCCGCATCAAGGACAACGCCGAGGACTACCGGTACTTCCCGGAGCCGGACCTGGTGCCCGTCGCCCCGGCCCGTGAGTGGGTCGAGGAGCTGCGCAAGGGGCTGCCCGAGCTGCCGCGTGTGCGCCGCAACCGGCTGCGCGAGGAGTGGGGCGTCACCGAGCACGACATGCAGTCCATCCTCAACGCGGGCGCGGTCGACCCGATCGTCGCCACGATCGAGGCGGGCGCGGACGCCGCGGCGGCCCGCAAGTGGTGGATGGGCGAGCTGGCCCGTAACGCCAACGAGCAGGGCGTCGCCCTGGACGAGCTGCCCGTGACCCCGGCGCAGGTGGCCCGGGTGGCGGCGCTGGTGGCCTCCGGCGACCTCAACGACAAGCTGGCGCGCCAGGTCATCGAGGGCGTCCTCGCGGGCGAGGGCGACCCGGACGCGGTCGTCGAGAAGCGCGGTCTGAAGGTCGTCTCGGACGAGGGCGCGCTCGGCGCGGCCGTGGACGAGGCCATCGCGGGCAACGCGGCCATCGCGGACAAGATCCGCGGCGGCAAGGTGCAGGCCGTCGGCGCACTGGTCGGCGCGGTCATGAAGACCACGCGCGGCCAGGCGGACGCGGCCCGCGTCAAGGAACTCATCCTGGAGAAGCTGGGCGTCGAGGGCTGACCCCCGAGCCCCCGCGCGTTCTCCCGCGTCCTTGGGACGTGACCGGCTCGGCCCCCGTATCGAGGTGATACGGGGGCCGAGGCATGTTCCGGCGCGGCGCGGAACCAAACCTTCCCGCCGGGTGACCTCGGCCCCGGAACGTCTATAGGGTGCCGAGCGTGGACGGGCGAGAAGCGGTAAGAGTGCTGGGGCGGCGTACGGCGCTGCGTTATCTGGCGCTGGGGACGGCGGCCAGCGCGGTGGCGGCCTGCACCGGCGCGGGAGCGGCGGAGGGGCCCCGCAGACAGGCGCTGAAGGCGTTCGTGAAGGGCGAGTGGGCCTACCGCTCGAACCGGAGCCACCAGGGCGTCCTGACGGTCAATCCCGATGGACACTGGTCTGTCACTCAATGGGGTGGAATGTCCGGTCAGTGGATGCTGGACGGCGCCGTCCTCTCGGTGAGCACCGACGCGCCCGCGGGTGACGCGGAGTCCGAGGACCAGGAGGCGTTCACGCTGACGAGCATGCCGGAGAAGGTCTCCCGGTCGTTCTCCGAGCTCCTCACCCTCTCCGGCGGCTGGTCGAGCATCGGCACCGCCGTCGAGGCGGGGTACAGCAAGGGCGTCCTGACCCTCGCCTTCCGGGGCGAGGGGGCCGAGGACCTGCTCGTCACCTGCACCCGCCGCAAGTGAGACACGGGCGGGGCGCGAACGGCGCGCACGCGGGCGCCCGGTGAGGCGCGAGGCGCCACCGCCTCTGTCCGCGCCGCCCCCTGCGTAATCCCTCATATCCCTGTGACAAAGCCCACGAAACGGGCAAACGATCACTATTCGCTGCCAGAGTGACACCGCGCAGTGGCAGTCGTACCGGCTTCCCGGGCACAGATCCACGAACCATCCAGGGAGCACACACGGTGGCAGCCATAGCACGGTGGTGTGTCAGGCACCGCCTACTCACCGTCCTGCTCTGGCTCCTGGCCCTCGGCGGCGCCACCGCCGCCACGGCCGTCGCCGGCACCGCGTACTCCAACGACTACGAGGTCCCCGGCACCGAGTCCGGCCGCGCCACCGCCCTGCTCGACGCCGGGTTCCACGGCGGCCGTGGCGGCGACACCGACACCGTCGTCTGGCACACCGCCACCGGCTCGGTGCGCGCCCCCGACGTACAGCAGCGCATGTCCCAGGCCCTCCGCGCGGTCGCCGAGCTTCCCGGGGTGGCCTCCGTCACCGGCCCGTACGGCCGCGACGGCGGCGCGCGGATCAGCGCCGACGGGCACACCGCGTATGCCCTGGTGACCTTCGACCACACCGCCGAAGCGCTTCCCAGGTCCCAGGCCCAGGCCGTCGTCGACACCGCCCGGGCCGCCTCCGCCGAAGGCCTGCGCGTCGCGGTCGGCGGCAGCGCCGCCGCCCTCACCGAGTCCGGCTCCGCCCACCTGAGCGAACTCGTCGGCGTGGCCGTCGCGGCCGTCGTGCTCTTCCTCGCCTTCGGCTCGCTCGCCGCCAGCGTCCTGCCCCTCGTGACCGCCGCGGTCTCCGTCGGGACCGCCTACGCGGGCATCGGGCTGCTCGGCCACGCCATGGCCGTCGCCGACTTCGCACCCATGCTCGGCCTGCTCATCGGGCTCGGCGTCGGCATCGACTACGCCCTGTTCATCGTCACCCGGCACCGCCGCGGCCTGCGCCGGGGGCTCGCCGTCGACGAGGCCGCGACCCGGGCCGTGGCGACCACCGGCCGGGCCGTGGTCTTCGCGGGGGCGACCGTCTGCATCGCCCTGCTCGGCATGCTCACCCTGCGCCTCGGCTTCCTCAACGGGGTGGCCGTCGCCGCCTCGCTGACCGTCGTGCTCACCGTCGCCGCGTCCGTGACACTGCTGCCCGCGCTGCTCTCCCTCATCGGGACGCGGGCGCTCAGCCGCCGCGAACGCCGCCGGCTCGCCGAGCACGGGCCCCGGCCGGAGCTGCCCACCGGCTTCGCGGCCCGCTGGTCCGCGTTCGTCGAGCGCCGCCCCAAGCTGCTCGGCGCGGTCGCCGCCGCGGTGATGCTGCTGCTCGCGCTGCCCACCCTCTCGCTCCATCTGGGCACCTCCGACCAGGGCAACAACCCCGCGAAGTCGACCACCCGCACCGCCTACGACCTGCTCGCCGACGGATTCGGCCCCGGCGTCAACGGACCGCTCACCCTCGCCGCGAAGCTCGACGGCGCCGACGACCGGCTCGCCATGGACGAGCTGCCCGCCGTGCTGCGGGCAGCTCGGGGCGTCGCCTCGGTGAGCCCGGTGACGTACAACGCGGGCGGTGACACGGCCGTGCTCACCGTGGTGCCCGACTCGGCGCCGCAGTCCGAGGACACCAGCGCCCTCGTCGACCGGCTGCGCGACACGGTGCTGCCGGCCGCCGAGCAGGGCACCTCGCTCGACGTCCGGGTGGGCGGGGTGACCGCGAGCTACGACGACTTCGCGGGGGTGATCGTCGGGAAGCTGCCGCTCTTCGTCGGCGTGGTGATCGCCCTCGGCTGCGTCCTGCTGCTCCTCGCCTTCCGCTCCCTGGGCATACCCCTCAAGGCCGCCGCGATGAACGTGATGGCGGTGGCCTCCGCGTTCGGGATCGTCGTCGCCGTCTTCCAGTGGGGGTGGGGCAGCGAGCTCCTGGGCCTGGGCCGGTCCGGTCCGATCGAGCCCTTCCTGCCCGTGATCATGGTCTCGGTGCTCTTCGGGCTCTCCATGGACTACCAGGTCTTCCTGGTCAGCCGGATGTACGAGGAGTGGCTGGAGACCGGCGACAACCGGCGCGCGGTCCGGGTCGGCCTCGCCGAGACCAGCCGGGTGATCAACTCGGCCGCCGTGATCATGATTTCGGTCTTCCTGGCCTTCGTGCTCAGCGGTGACCGGGTGATCGCCATGTTCGGCATCGCCCTCGCGGCGGCCGTCGCCCTCGACGCGTTCGTCCTGCGCACCCTGCTGGTGCCGGCCCTGATGCATCTGCTCGGCGGCGCCAACTGGTGGCTGCCCGGCTGGCTGGAGCGGCGGCTTCCCCGGATCAGCATCGAACCGCCCGAGTGCCGCCGTGCGACGATTCCGACGCGGCACGCGCCCGAGCGGGCCGACGAACTCGTCGGCCGGCCGTAGGCGCGCGCGGTGACGACACGACAGACGTGAAGGAGCGGGATGTTCGCGATATCGCTGGGGGACGACGGCGCCGAGCTGCGGCCCCTGGAGCCGTACCACGCCGAGGAGTACCTCGCCCACATCGACCGGGGGCGTGACTTCATCGGCCGGTTCATCATGCTCGCCGAGGTGTGCAAGGACCTCGACGCGGCGCGCGCCTTCCTCCAGTCGTACGCCGACAAGGCCGCGGCCGACACCGGGCGGCTCTACGGCATCTGGTCGGACGGGACGCTGGTCGGCGGCGTCCTCTTCCGTACCTTCGACGCCCGGCTCGGCACCGCCGAGGCCGGCTGCTGGCTGGAGGAGTCGGCGGTCGGGCGCGGCCTGGTCACCCGTGCGGTCCGGCTGCTGATCGACTGGGCCGTCCACGAGCGCGGGATCCACCGGGTGGAGTGGCTCGCCGCCTCCGGCAACACCGCCAGCCTCAATGTGGCCAAGCGGCTCGGGATGACACGGGACGGGGTGCTGCGGGAGAACTACCCCTACCGGGGCGAGCGCCAGGACACCGAGGTGTGGTCGCTCCTGGCTCCCGAGTGGCGGGCGCGCGCCGCGACCTGAGGCGCGGGTGTCCGGGTCATGTCCGGGCGGCCCCGGCGCGGTGTTAAGGCGCCTCTCAGAAAGGCCGCCTACCGTCGCCGGCATGACTGCCACCCCCTCCACCACCAGCACCGACAACGAGGCCGACGCCGAGGCGACGGCCGCCGCACAGCCCGCGACCACCCCCGCCGAGACCACTGCCGACACCTCCGTCGACACCCCCGTCGAGGCGTCCGGGGCCGAGGACGAGGACGGCGACGAGCCCGGCGACGAGGCGCCGCCCGTCACGCCCCCGCGTACGGGCATCGGGGCCGGCGCCGCCGCCGTCGTCTCCGCGGCGCTCGGCCTCGCCTCGCTGACCGGCACCTGGACGGGCAAGGTCCTCTCCGAACGCGAGACCCTGCTCGGCCAGATCAAGACCGCCCAGGGCGGTTCGGCCTCCGCGCAGATCCACGAGATCTACGGCGACTCCTGGCACACCACCGCCGCCGTCAACGGCGGCTTCGCGCTGATCGCCCTGCTGGTCGGCGCCTTCGTCCTGGCCCGCCCGGCGTTCGGCGCCCCCGAGGCCCAGCCGCAGCCGGTCTGGGTACGGGCGGTCGCGCTCGGCGGTCTCGTCCTCGGCGCGATCGGTCTGCTGCTCTCCGTCGGCATGTACTTCGACCTGTTCGCCACGCTGCCCTCGACCGGCTCCTGAGCCTCAGAGCGCCGGGGGCGCCATCGTGAAGCGGGCCAGCACGGTGGCGGTCACGGTCTGGCGCTGAGGCGCCAGATCGAGCTCGGGGACGTTCTCCGGGGCGCCGCCGCCGTAGCCGGCCGCGCGCATCCTCCCGGGGGCCGCCATCGCGTACGGCTGAGCCTGCTCGGCGTCCTCGTCGGCCAGTTCCAGCAGCGCCACCAGCTCGCCGCCGAGCGCCGCCGCGTACTCGCGGGCGCGTTCCACCGCGTCCTCGACGGCCCGGCGGCGGGCCCTGCCGTACGCCTCAGAGGCCGGGCGCAGGGCCCACCAGGGGCCGACGACCTGCGTCAGCTCCAGGTCGGCCAGCCGCGCGGCGAGTTCGCCGAGCGCCGTGAAGTCGCCGAGCTCCACCGCCACCCGCACCTGCCCGCGGTACGCGCGCACGCGCTCGCCCCGGCCGTGCCTGCCCAGCTCGGGGCCGACCGAGAACGAACCCGTCTCCACCTGCTCGACCGCCTCCCCGTACGACTTCACGAGGTCGAGGACGGCCGCGTTGCGGCGGGTGAGGTCCTCCAGGGCGGTGCGCCGGTCGGTGCCGCGCGCGGTCACCGTCACCGAGAGCCCGGCGATCTCCGGGTCGACTTCGAGTACGGCCTCGCCCCGGACCGCGATCCGGGGCGTTTCGGGGGTGCCGTAGGGCACGTGCGGGGACGGCTGGGTCATCTCTGCTCCCTGGGGTCGCTGGGTGCGGCCCACTCTTCCACCGGCGCGCCTCCCGGGACATCCGTAAGGCGTCCACCGCGCCCCTAAGCCCGCTGCCTTAGGCCCGCCCGCCGGGCCCGGCGGGCCGCCGCGGATCTAAGGCCCCGGCCCCGCCGGGATGCGTCACTCTCCCGATGTCCCGGAACCCCCTGGGAGACGAGAGTTGGGGCATCGCAAGAAGCGATGGACCACCAACCAGAGCCCCTCCGAGGGGCACCAGGGAGCCGAAGATGTTCGAGTACCAGATGCACAAGGTGAACGAGGCCGAGCTGCTCCGCGAGGCCGCCGCCCAACGGCTGGTCCGCCAGGCCCGTCTGGCCCGCCGCGACCGGCGGCACGCGGAGCACGAAGGGCAGGGCCGGGT
>NZ_JBJHPC010000279.1:0-9267 GCF_045257485.1 Streptomyces sp. YS-3
ATGCCGTCCCCGCCCAGCGCACGGCCCCCGACGCACACCTGTCGGCCGGCCAAGTGGCTGCCCCAGCCGCCTTGTTCGGGCTCGGCACGCCCCCGCCGGTCCTCACCGAGCCCGAACGCCAGTACCTCGCCGGGTTCCTGGCCGGACTGGAGTCGGGCGCGCCCGGCATCCCCGTACTGCCGCCGACGGCGCCGTTCAGCGACGAGCACGCGCTGTGGGTGAACGGCGTGCTGGCCGGAATGTACTCGCGGACGACCCCGCGCCCCGCCCCTGCGCCCGTCGTGCAGCCTCCCGCCCCCGAGGGCCGGGACGTGCTTGTGCTGTGGGCTTCGCAGACCGGCAACGCCGAGCAACTCGCGGCGGCCGGCGCCGAACAGCTCGCCGCCGCCGGACACCGCATCCGGCTCGTCGCCATGGACGACACCACCCCGGACACGCTGCCCACCGATGTCGAGATACTGCTGATCACCAGCACCACCGGGGACGGCGAGGCGCCCGACAACGGCGCCGCGTTCTGGGACGCGCTGGCCGACGAGGGAGCCCCGCGTCTGGAGGGGCGCCGCTACGCGGTCCTGGCCTTCGGGGACTCGTCGTACGACGAGTTCTGCGGCCACGGCCGACGCCTGGACCAGCGCCTGGCCGAGCTGGGCGCCGTAAGGCTGCTGCCCCGCACCGACTGCGAACCGGATTTCGAGGACGGGGCGCAGGAGTGGCTCGGCGGGGTGCTGGCCAAGCTGGAGGAGCTGTCGGCCGCTGCCGCCACGGCTTCCGGCATGGCAGCTGGTCACCCGGCCGATGGCGCGGTCGCCGGTCGCCCGCTGGATACGGCGCTGGGCGCCCCCGGCACCCACGTCCCGGGCGCGCCCGGAAATACGTCCGGGGAATTCGCGGAGGGGCGGGAACTCGCGGCGCTGGCCGCCCGTTCACCGGGTACAGCGACAGCCTCGGTCCTCAACACCACAACCATTCCCTCCAGTTCCGGGACGATCCGACCCCAGGGCGTCCCTTCCGTCTCTCTCCCCACCGTCCCACTCCCCAGCTCCCGCGCCGCCGCCATCACGGCCCGGCTGACGGGGAACTCACTGCTCAGCCTCCCCGGGTCGAGCAAAGAGGTGCGACGGTTCACCTTCGACACCCGCGCGAGCGACATCCCGCTCACCTACGCGGCCGGGGACGCGCTCGGCGTGCATCCGGTCAACTCACCCGACCTGGTGGCCGAGTGGCTGGCCGTCACCGGTCTGGACTCCACCACGCCCGTCGAGATCGGCGGGGTCGGCGAAGTCCCGTTCGGTACGGCGCTGCACGAACACCTGGACATCACCCGTATTGGACCCGACCTGCTCAAGTTCGTGGCCGAGCGGACCCACGACCGTCGTCTGAAGGACTTGCTGCGCGCCGACAACAAGTGGCAGCTGGCGCAGTGGTCCTGGGGCCGCCAAGCGGTGGATGTGGTGGCCGAGCACGGGGTGCGCGCGAGCGCGTCCGAGTGGGCGGGGGTGTTGCGCGGCCTGCGCCCCCGGCTGTACTCGATATCGTCCAGTCCGCTCACCGACCCGCACGAGGTGTCCCTGACGGTCTCGGTCGTCCGGTACGAGAACCGCCTGGGCCATGCGCGCGCGGGCGTGTGCTCGGCACTGCTGGCGGACGCGCCGCCGGACGCGCCGCTGCCGGTGTACGTCCAGCGCACCCGGCACTTCCGGCCGCCCACCGATCCGGGGACGCCGATGGTGATGGTCGGCCCCGGCACCGGGGTCGCTCCGTTCCTCGGATTCCTCTACGAGCGCCGTGCCTTGGGCCACTCCGCCCCGAACTGGCTCTTCTTCGGCGAGCAGCACCGTGCCACCGACTTCTACTACGAGGACGAGCTGACCAAGCTGAGCGCGGAGGGCACGCTCACGCGTCTGGACACCGCGTTCTCCCGTGACCAGCGCGCCAAGGTGTACGTGCAGGACCGGATGCGCGAACACGGCCCGCTGCTGTGGTCCTGGCTCCAGGACGGGGCGCACTTCTATGTGTGCGGCGACGCCTCCCGTATGGCCAAGGACGTCGACCGGGCGCTGCGGGACATCGCGATGGCGCACGGCGGGCTGGACGAGGAGTCGGCGGCGGCGTATCTGAAGCGGCTGACGGCGGGGAAGCGATACGTTCGGGATGTGTACTAAGCGGGGCTCCGAGCCCTGGCCGTACGAACGGGAAACGGAGACCACTGCCTGACAACGCAGCGTAGGCCGGAACGCAAAGCGCCCCGGCTCGGCCAGCGACGGACGACGCTGCCGCCCCCCCTCGCACGCTCACGCGATGGACTCGCTGGGACGCCCAACTATATGTTCGGGGAGATCGACTGGAAGATCAGCAAGGTTCGGCAAGGCCCCGGAAGGAACCACCACGCATGGGTCGCAGCACGACCAGCGCACTCCCGACCACCGACGCCGAGGCGGACTACGTCCTGCTGGCCGTCCACGGCCGGGCCGCCCACATCACCCTGAACCGGCCGAAGGCGCTCAACGCGCTGACGCACGCCATGGTCCGCCGGATCGACGAGGCGCTCACGGTCTGGGAGCACGACCCGGACGTGGCGACGGTCGTCCTCACGGGTGCCGGTGAACGGGGGCTCTGCGCGGGCGGCGACATCCGCGCGATCTACGAGGACGCCCGCGCGGGTGGCACGGCCTCGGCTGACTTCTGGCGGGACGAGTACCGGCTCAACGCCCGGATCGCCCGCTGGCCCAAGCCGTACGTGGCGGTGATGGACGGCATCGTGATGGGCGGCGGGGTCGGGGTCTCGGCCCACGGCAACGTGCGCGTGGTCACCGAGCGCTCCCGCGTCGCGATGCCGGAGACGGGCATCGGCTTCGTCCCGGACGTAGGCGGTACGTATCTGCTCAGCCGCGCTCCCGGCGAACTGGGCACCCATCTGGCGCTCACGGGCGCGCAGGTGGGGGCGGCGGACGCGCTGCTGTGCGGGTTGGCGGACCATTACCTGCCCTCTCCCCGGCTCCAGGACTTCCTGACGAAGCTGGAAAGCACGCCCGTACAAGAAGTACTCCCCCGCCACACCCACCAGCCCCCGCCCGGCGAACTGGCCGCGCACCGCGACTGGATCGACCACTGCTATGCGGCGGACACGGTGGAGGAGATCGTGGATCGTCTGCTGGCCACGGGCGCCCAGGAGGCGAAGCAGACGGCCGAGACCCTCCTGACGAAGTCCCCCACGTCCCTGAAGGTCACGCTGGCGGCGATGCGCCGGGCCCGCGCACTGCCCACCTTGGAGGCGGTGCTGGCTCAGGAGTATCGCGTCTCCTGCGCGGTCCTGAGCTCGCCGGACCTGGTCGAGGGCATCCGCGCCCAGGTCATCGACAAGGACCGCGAGCCGAAGTGGCGCCCGGGGGCGCTGGGGGATGTCCGGGACGGGGATGTGGAGGGGTTCTTCGGCGGTACGGATGCCGGGGAACCCCTGTTCACGGACGGCAATTGAGGGACGACGCCCACCCCCGCAGGGCGCACCCTCGGGCCTCGGGTAACTACGGCACCAGGACGACCTTGCCGACCACGGTGCCGGATTCCGCCAGCCGTACCGCTTCCCCCACCTCGGTGAGCGGTACGCGCGCGGCGACCTGGGGGACCAGCGAGCCGTCAGCGAGGAGGGCCAGGACCTGGGCCAGATCGGTGTGCAGCTTGGCGCGGAAGGTGTCGAGCCTGCGCCGCCCGGCCCAGATGTTGTAGAAGTGGGCGCCTTTGCCGCCGGGCAGCGCGTTCCAGAGTGCCAGGCGGGCGAACAGCTTGAGGACCGGCGCCTTCGACGAACCCTCGACGTCTCGGGTCGAGGCGCTGCCGTACGAGACGAGGGTGCCCTTGGCGGCGAGCAGGCGGTAGGAGGCGACGATGCCCTCGCCACCGACGTGGTCGAACACGGCGTCGTACCCCTGCGGGGCGTGGGCGCGCAGTTGGGCGTCCATGTCGGCGGCGCGGTAGTCGACGGGGACGGCGCCCAGGGCCCGGACGGCGTCGTGGTGCTTGGCGGAGGTGGTGCCGACGACCCGGGCGCCCGCGATACGGGCGAGCTGGACGAGCGTTGAGCCGACACCGCCGTTCGCGCCGTGTACGAGGACGGTGTGTCCGGGGCGGACCTTCGCCAGGCGGTGGAGCATCTGCCAGGCGGTGATGCCGTTGACCACGAACGTCTCCGCGTCGGCGGAGTCGACGGCGTCGGGCACCTCGGTCAGATCGCCGGCGTCGACGGTCACGTGGCTGGCCCAGGCCCCGGTCTTGGTCAGGACCGCGAAGCGCCGCCCGAGCACTTCGCCGGGGACGCCCCTTCCCAGGTCGACGGCGCGTCCGATGAGGTCGTAGCCGGGGACGAAGGGGAAGGGCGGCTGGTCGTAGTACTTGCCGCGGCGCATCTGCTGCTCGGCGAAGGAGACCCCGGCGGCCTCCATCGCCAGCACGACCTGCCCGGGCCCGGCCGGACGGGCGGGCCGGGTGCGTACCTGGATGCCGTCCGGCTCGACGATGCCGGGCAGCACCGCTTCGGTGACGGGGGTGGCGCCGAGGGGGGTGCCGCTGGTTGTGTCGGCGGAGACGCGGGACTGGGAGTCGTCCATGGGTGTTGAGCTCCTTGTCAGTTGGCGAGGGGGCGTAGGGGCGGGCGGTAGGAGGCCGCGGTGAGGCTGTAGGAAGTGAGGACGACCTCAAGCGTGGATGTGTGGTCAACCACTCACTCTCGGCGCCGTAAACGGCCCGGGTGCGCCGACACCGGAACCACTACCCGGCGGGCGGCGGCAGACAGTGGGTCAGTAGTGCGCAATCCCGGCGGTCAGGGTGCGGGTCCAGGGCGCGGAGATCGCCTCGGCGTCGAGGGAGACGAGCAGATGGCAGAGCATGCCGGTGGCGAAGAACTGCTGGACCTGTTCATCACTGCCCCCCGAGGCACTGCGTACGTACTCGACGGTACGGGCGTATCCCGCCCGGACCGCCTCCCGGATCGCCGGCTCGGAGACGGCGGCGGCCTGGGCGTGCAGCTGGACCAGCATGAGGTCGTTGTCGCTGATCAAGCGGGCGTACGCGTCACCCATCGAGGCGAGGACCGCTTCCGGGGCACTGCTCTCCGCGTTCGCCGCGCCCCCTTCGAGGGCGGCGCGAACCCGTACGAAGCAGTGCTCGACGACCGCGGTGAACAGCACCTCCTTGTTGGGGAAGAGGCGGTAGACGTAGGCCTGCGAGATGCCGGCGGCCTTGGCGACCTCGGTGGTGGTGGTCCCGAAGTACCCCCGGGCCGCGAACGCCCCGATGGCCGTACTCAGAACGGTTCCTCGGCGTTCTTCGGCTGTGGACAATTGGCGGCGTTCCGTCTTCATGTGAGTACTCAACCACTCACTCTTCAGGCCGTCAAGCGGCAGTGGTGAAACAACACCTGCCCCTGACCGGACTGAGTGACGCGGGCCCGGAACCCCGGCTCGTCGGCACACACTCAGTTCCGGGCGAGCCTCACCTGAGCGAGGCCCCGCCCGGAACTCACAGCCACAGAGACTCAGACGCCTCAGGCGCCCTTGGCGCCCTCGGCATCCTTCGCGACCGGCACCGGCTCCAAAATCGCCACGCACTCCACATGATGCGTCATCGGGAAGAGATCGAACGCCCGAAGCGTCCGCACCCTGTACCCGCCCTCCGCGAAGTACGCCAGATCCCGAGCCAGCGCCGCCGGGTCGCACGCCACATAGGCGATGCGGCGGGCGCCCAGGCCCGACAGGTAGCGGACCGTCTGCTTGCCCGCGCCGGCCCGCGGCGGGTCGAGGACGATCAGGTCCGCTTCGGTGATCTTCGTGCGGGGCAGCACCTGCTCGACCTTGCCCTGTTCCACGCGGACGCGCGGCAGGTCCGCCAGGTTGTGGCGGGCGTCCTCCACCGCGCGCTTGGAGGACTCGATGCCCAGCACCGCGCCCTGCTCGCCGACCCGCTCCGCGATCGCGCCCGCGAAGAGGCCGACGCCGCAGTACAGGTCGAGCGCCATCTCGCCCTTGCGCGGCATCAGGCCCTGCATCACGGCCTTGACCAGGGTGTCCGCCGCCTGCGGGTGGACCTGCCAGAAGCCGCCCATGCCGACGCGGTAGGTGCGCTCGTCCGCCCGCTCGCGGACGAAGGCGCGGCCGTGGACGCGGTGGACGCCGCCGTCCTTCTCCTCGACCCGCAGGACCGAGACCGGCTTGTCGAGTTCGACGAGGGGGAGGCGGCCTCCCTGGCGCGGGGTCAGGACCACCTGGCGGTCGTGCGAGCCCGTCGCCGCGATCGCCTCGACGGACTCCATCTGAAGCCACTCGCGCTTCTCGATGCCCAGCTCGCTGACGCCGGGCGCCGCGATCATGCAGTGGTCGATGACCTGGACGTCGTGCGAGCGGTGCTTGCGCAGGCCGGCCCGGCCGTCCTCGTCGATCGCGTACTGGACGCGGGTGCGCCAGGCCGGGACCTCGCCCGCGGGGAGCTTGTCGCCCTCGGCGGGCATGACCGTGCCGTCCCAGCCGGCCTCCTCGGGCGTCAGCCCGGCGAGCCGGCGCAGCTGCTCGGTGATGACCTCGCCCTTGAGGCGGCGCTGCGCGCCCGGCTTGGCGTGCTGCCAGTCGCAGCCGCCGCACTTGCCGGGGCCCGCGAACGGGCACGGCGCCTCGACCCGGTCCTTGGACGCGGAGAGGATCCGCACCGCGTCGGCGCGCAGGTAGCGGGAGTCCTCGTCGCCCTCGGTGACGAGCGCGACGATCTTCTCGCCCGGCAGCGCGTGCCTGACGAACAGCACCCGGCCCTCCTCCGTGCGGGCGATGCAGTGCCCGCCGTGCGCCACGGGGCCGACCTCGACCTCGTACTCCTGCCCGACCAGCGAAGCCGAGGACGGGGACGAAGACGAGGACGAGGACTCAGGCTCGTTCTGCATGAGGGCGGGACTCCAGGGTGCCAAGGGGGAAACGCGGAAGGGGGCCGCCGTCCCCGTGCGGGACCCTTCACGGGTCCCCTACGGACGGCAGCCCCCCAGTCTACGTCCCCGCGGGGACAGGACCGGCCCCTCAGCCCTTGCCGGTCGGCTCCTTCGGCCGGTGCGCGGAGACCGGGCCCCGCCGCACCGAACCCGGCGCGTTCCACTCCTGCCTTCTGCGGGCCCGCTTCTTGGCCACCTCGGAGGACTGGAGCTGGTACGGGACCGACGTCACCATCACGCCGGGCGTGAAGAGCAGACGGCCCTTCAGGCGCAGCGCGCTCTGGTTGTGCAGCAGGTGCTCGTACCAGTGGCCGACCACGTACTCGGGGATGTAGACGCTGACCGCGTCGCGCGGGCTCTCGCGCCGCAGGCCCTTGACGTACTCGATGACCGGGCGGGTGATCTCGCGGTACGGCGAGTCGATGATCTTCAGGGGGACGTCGATGCCGCGCCGGTCCCACTCGTCCTTGAGCGCCTTGGTCTCGGCCGCGTCCACGCTGACGCTGATCGCCTCCAGCTGGTTGGTGTGCAGCAGCTTGGCGTAGGCGAGGGCGCGCAGGGTCGGCTTGTGGAGCTTGGAGACCAGGACCACGGAGTGGACGCGCGAGGGGCGGACGTACTCGTCGGGGCGCTCCTCGGCCGCCGCGATCTCCTCGGCCACCTTGTCGTAGTGCTTGCGGATCGCGGTCATCGTCCCGTAGAAGATCACCATGCCGAGCAGCGCGACCCAGGCGCCGTGGGTGAACTTGGTGGCGAGCACCACGACCAGGACCAGGCCGGTGAAGAAGGCGCCGAAGGTGTTGATGGCCCGGCTGCGGACCATGTGGCGGCGCTTGGCCGGGTCCTGCTCGGTGGCGAGGTGGCGGTTCCAGTGCCGCACCATGCCGGTCTGGCTCAGCGTGAAGGAGACGAAGACGCCGACGATGTAGAGCTGGATCAGCCGGGTCGAGTCGGCGCCGTAGATCACCACGAGCAGGACCGCGGCGCCCGCCAGCAGCACGATGCCGTTGGAGAACGCGAGGCGGTCGCCGCGGGTGTGCAGCTGGCGCGGCAGGTAGCGGTCCTGGGCGAGGATCGAGCCGAGCAGCGGGAAGCCGTTGTACGCGGTGTTCGCGGCCAGGAACAGCACGAGCGCGGTGGCCGCGGCGAGGATGACGAAGAGGAAGTTGCCCTTGCCGAAGACGGCCTCGGCGACCTGGGAGATCACCGGGTTCTGGACGTAGCCGGAGCCGACCGGGACACCGTTGTGGAGCAGGTCGGTGGCGGGGTTCTCGGCCATCCGCACCTTGGTCACCATGGCCAGCGCGATGATGCCGCAGAACATGGTGACCGCGAGGGCGCCCATCAGGGCCAGCGTGGTCGCCGCGTTCTTCGACTTGGGCTTGCGGAAGGCCGGGACACCGTTGCTGATCGCCTCGACGCCGGTGAGCGCGGCACAGCCGGAGGAGAAGGCGCGCAGCAGCAGGAAGACGAGCGCGAAGCCCGCCAGGCCCTGGTGCTCGGCGTGGATCGTGTAGTCGGCCGTCGGGGCCTTCATGGTGTGGTCGAGGACCAGGCCCCTGAAGGCGCCCCAGGCGACCATGACGAAGACGCCGCCCACGAAGACGTACGTGGGGATGGCGAAGAGCTTGCCGGACTCCTTGACCCCGCGCAGATTCATCAGGGTCAGCAGGACGATCACGACGACCGCGCACAGCACCTTGTGCTCGACGACGAACGGGACGGCCGAGCCGAGGTTCTCGATGCCGGAGGCGATCGAGACGGCGACGGTCAGGACGTAGTCGACGAGGAGCGCGCTGGCGACGGTGAGTCCGGCCTTGGGCCCCAGGTTGGTGGTGGCGACCTCGTAGTCACCGCCGCCGCTGGGGTACGCGTGCACGTTCTGCCGGTAGGAGGCGACCACGGTGAACATCAGCACCACGACCGCGACGGCGATCCAGGGGCTGAAGTGGTACGCCGACACACCCGCCACGGACAGCACCAGGAGGACTTCTCCGGGTGCGTACGCAACGGACGAGAGGGGGTCGGACGCGAAGACGGGGAGCGCGATGCGCTTGGGGAGGAGCGTTTCTCCCAGCTTGTCGCTGCGCAGCGCCCGGCCGATCAGGATCCGTTTGGGCACGTCGGTCAGTTTGGACACAACAGAGAAGCGTAAGGGCATCGTGTTGACGCGGCCCACCCGCCACCCCCCATCGGTACGAGAGAGCCGCCCACACGGCCGTGGCGGCGTGTCGGCCCGCCCTGCGCGGCGGCCCGAGCGGCGGCCCGAGCGGCGCGGCCGCCGCGCAGGGCGAGCCGGACACGGG
>NZ_JBJHPC010000280.1:0-9247 GCF_045257485.1 Streptomyces sp. YS-3
GTGCGGGCCCCCGCTTCTCGTCCGGGAATCGCGCTGCCCGAAAACACCTCGCACCGAAAGGCCCCGGGCCGTGCGCACCAACCTCCGACCCCACTCCACCCGTTCCCTGACCGCCGTCCGCAACCTCGGCATCCTCGCCCACGTCGACGCCGGCAAGACCACCGTCACCGAACGCTTCCTGTACACCACCGGCGCCACCCACAAACGCGGCGAGGTCCACGACGGCACCACCGTCACCGACTTCGACCCGCAGGAGCGCGACCGCGGCATCACCATCTTCGCCGCGGCCGTGAGCTGCGATTGGGACGGCCACCGGATCAACCTCATCGACACACCCGGCCACGTCGACTTCTCCGACGAGGTGGAGCGCTCACTGCGCGTGCTGGACGGCGCCGTCGCCGTGTTCGACGCGGTCGCGGGCGTCGAGCCGCAGAGCGAGTCGGTGTGGCGGCAGGCCGACCGGCACCGGGTGCCCCGGATCGCGTTCGTGAACAAGCTGGACCGCGCGGGCGCGGACCTGGACACGGCGGTCGCGTCGATCCGGGACCGGCTGCACACCGTCCCGCTCGTCGTCCAGCTGCCCATCGGCCAGGAGGACGGCTTCACGGGCGTGGTCGACCTGGTACGGATGCGCGCGCTCGTGTGGGCCGCGGACGGTGGGGCGTACCGGGAGCACCCGGTCCCCGACGAGCTGCGCGCGCGGGCGCTGCGCCGCCGCCGGCTGCTGGAGGAGACCGTGGCGGAGCTCCACCCCGTCGCCCTGGAGGAGTTCTGCGCCGGGGCGGCACTGCGGGACGACACCCTGGCGGCGGCTCTGCGCGACCTCACGCGCGGGGGCGAGGGCGTCGTGGTGCTGTGCGGCTCGGCGTACCGCAACCGGGGGATCGAGCCGCTGCTCGACGCCGTGGTGGCCTATCTGCCGTCCCCGCTGGACGTGCCTCCCGTACGGGGCACCCTGGACGGGGAGGTGCTGGAGCGGGCCGCCGACCCGGCCGCGCCCTTCGCCGGGCTGGTCTTCAAGGTGACGGCGACCGCCACCGGCCGCCTCACCTACGTGCGGGTGTACGCGGGAACCGTCGGGAAGGGGGACACCGTGCTGGACGCCACGGCCGGGCGCACCGAGCGCGTGGGGCGCGTCCTGCGCGTACAGGCGGACCGGAACACCGAGGTCGACCGGGCGGCGGCCGGGGACATCGTCGCCCTGGTCGGCCCCAAGTCGGCGCGCGCGGGCGCCACTCTGTGCGCCCCGGGCGCCCCGGTGGTCTTCGAACCGCCGTCCGTCGCCGCGCCGGTGGTGTCGGTGGCGGTCGAGGCGCGCCGGAGCCTCGACACGGACAAGCTGGCCACCGCGCTCGCCCAACTCGTCGAGGAGGACCCCTCACTGGCCGTACGGACCGATCCGGAGACCGGGCAGACGGTGCTGTCCGGGATGGGCGAGCTGCATCTGGAGGTCGCCGTGGAGAAGATCCGCCGCGCCCACGGCCTGGAGCTCGGCGTCGGTCCGCCGCAGGTCGCCTACCGCGAGACGGTCGTCCGAGGGGTGACCGGACTGCTGTACCGGCATGTCAAACAGGAGGGAGGAGCAGGACAGTTCGCCCATGTCGTCCTCGACGTGGAGCCGCTGGAGACGACCGCCGGAGCCACCGGCGGCGCAGGGGAGGGCTTCGTGTTCCGTTCGGCCGTCACGGGCGGGCGGGTGCCGCAGGAGTACGTCCGCGCGGTCGAGGCCGGGTGCCGGGACGCGCTGGCCGGTGGACCTCTCGGCGGCCATCCGGTCACCGGGCTGCGGGTCACGCTGTCCGACGGCGCCACCCACTCCAAGGACTCCTCGGAGATGGCGTTCCGCACGGCGGGGCGGCTGGCGCTCCGCGAGGCCCTGCGGGCGAGCACGATGGCGCTCCTGGAACCGGTCATCGAGCTCACCGTCACGGTGCCCGACAGCGCGGTCGGCGCGGTCCTCGGTGATCTGGCGGCCCGGCGCGGCCGGGTCGGCGGATCGCTCGCCCGGGCGGGCACCGCGGTGGTCACCGCGACGGTGCCGCTGGCCGAGCTGTTCGGCTACGCGTCCCGGCTGCGCGGTCGCACCCAGGGCCGGGGCACCTTCACCACGCGGCCCGCGGGGTACGCCCGCGTCCCGGCCGGGGTGACGGACACCCTGCTGACCCGCTGAAACCCGCTGAGCCGCGCGATGGCCCCGCCCTTACCCGGGCGGGGCCATCCCGGCACGTCGGCTCGGCCCGGAGCTACCTGTTCTTGATCTGTACGCGCTTGATGTTCACCGGCAGCGTCGGGAACCCGTCACCGGGCCCGTTCTGGTCGTCCTCGCCGCCCGCGGCGATCTTCTGCAACACGTCGAGTCCGGCCGTGACCTTCCCGAACGGCGTGTAGGCCGGGGAGAGTTTGGTGTCCTTCCAGACGAAGAAGAACTGGCTGCCGTTGGTGTTCGGCCCGGCGTTGGCCATCGCGACCGTACCGGCCGGATAGGTGGCGCCGGTGAGGTTCTCGTCGGGGAAGGAGTAACCCGGGCCGCCGCTCCCGGTGCCGGTCGGGTCGCCGCACTGGAGCACATAGATCCGGGCCGTGGTGAGCCGGTGGCAGTGCGAGCGGTCGAAGTAGTCGCGCTGGGCGAGGAACTTGAAGGAGTACGTGGTGCACGGGGCCTTGTCCGTGAGCGCCCGGAAGGTGATGGCGCCCTGGCCGGTGCGGAGGGTGGCGCTGTACGGCTTGGCGGCCTTAACCGGGTCGAAGACCGGTATCCCCTTGAAGTTGTCCGCGGGCACGGCCGGTGTGTAGGCGCAGGTCGTGGGCGCGGGTGCGGTGGGGGAGGCTGCTGCGGCCTGCGTCGCGGCGCCGAGCGGTAACAGGGCGGCAGCGGCTAGCAGGGCGTACGGCTTACGGAGCACGGAAGCGGTCCCTTTCGGATCGACACCGGACGGGGTGTGCCAGGGCCATGGGTGTGTCATGGCCGCCTCATCCTGCCCGCTGTGGCACGCGCCATGCGCGGGACCGGCCCCCGTGGAGGCCCCGCGCATGGCTCTGTCCGTACGACGGTGTCCGCCACCGGTGACGGGGCCGCGAAAGTACGCGGGCCGAGAGCGCGTCGGCCGGATCAGGCCGCCGTCCTGGCCTGACGCCGGTAGCCGCCGGGCGCGAGGCCGTACTCCCGCTTGAAGGCCTTGGCGAAGGCGAACTCCGAGCCGTAGCCGGTGCGCGCCGCGACCGAGGTGAGGGGGGCGTCGCTCTCGCGCAGCAGCCGCGCGGCCGTCGTCATGCGCCAGCGCGTCAGATACGCCATCGGGGGCTCGCCCACCAGCGTGGCGAACCGCCGGGCGAACGCGGCCCGGGAGAGCCCGGCCCGCTCGGCCAGCGCCTCCACCGTCCACGCCGCCGACGGGTCGTCGTGGATCGCCGCCAGGGCGGGCGCCACGGCCGGGTCGCCCAGGGCAGCCGCCCACCCCCGCGCGGTGGTGGTCGGCTGGTCGTCCAGCCAGGCGCGCAGGATGTAGAGGAGCAGGGAGTCGATCAGCGTCGGCACGATGCCGTCCGAGCCGACGCGCGGGTTCTCCAGTTCCGAGCCCAGGAGCTGGACGGCGGCGCTCAGTTCGGGGTGGCGGCCGTGCCGGGTCTCCAGATGGATCACCTCGGGCAGCTGGTGCACCAGGGGGTGCGGGCGGCCCTGGTCGAGGTGGTAGTTGCCGCACAGCAGACTCGTCTCGGGCCCCTCGCCGCCGACCGTGACCGATCCGATGGGCGAGCCCTGGTCGCACTGCTCGGCCCTGGCCTCCTCGGCCACCGTCGAGGGGTGGTCGGCGAGGATGTGGCCGCGCCCGTCCCGCAGGAAGACCACGTCCCCCGGGTTCAGCGGTATCGGCTCCAGATGCGGTGGCGCGTCCTCCAGCGGGACCAGCCAGCACGTCCCGTACAGCACCACATGGAATCCCGCGCCCGCCACCGGGGGCAGCCGCAGGCCCCAGGGGGCGCGGCCGTTGGTCCGTACGGACGCCGGGTGTCCGGTGCGCATCGAGGCCAGCGCCTCGGTCAGGATGTCCATACGGTCCCGCCCCTCTCCTCCACGGCCCTCCACTGTCAGACCGTCAGGACAATCTTGCCCTGGACCTGCCCCGAGCCGACCAGTTCGTGTGCCTTGGCGACCTCCGCCAGCGGGAAGGTCTCCTGGACGTACGGACGGATCAGGCCCGCGTCCACCAGCTCGGCGATCGCCTCCAGCGCCGCCCGGTCCGGCTCGACCGACACACCCGCGAAACGCCGTCCGGCCGCCTCGACGCGCGCGGCCACCTCCGCGTCGTGGTGCTCCAGGATGCTGATCAGCACACCGCCGGGGCGCACCGCGGCGACGGAGAGGTCGGACTGCGCCGTGGAGTCGAGGAGGATGTCGACCTTCTCGACCGCCTCGGTGAAGTCGGTGGTGCGGTAGTCGATGACCTCGTCGGCCCCGAGGCCGCGCACGAAGTCGTGGCGGGCCGCGCTCGCCAGGGCGGTCACCCGGGCGCCGCGCGCCTTGGCGATCTGCACGGCGAAGTGCCCGACACCGCCGGCCGCGCGCTGGACCAGCACCCGGTCGCCCGCCTTGACGTCTGCCTCGCGCACCAGCCCCTGCCAGGCGGTGAGGGCCGCGAGCGGTATGGCGGCGGCGTGCACATGGTCGAGGGAGGCGGGCTTGAGGGCCATGTGGCCGGCGGGCACGGCCACGTACTCGGCGTATCCGCCCGCCGCGCGCGGGAAGAGCGGCATCCCGTACACCTCGTCGCCCACCGCGAACCCGGCGCCGGGGCCGACCTCCTCGACCACACCGGAGACGTCCCAGCCGACCGAGAACGGGGGCTCACCGAGCAGCGGGAAGGCACCGGCCCTGACGGCCACGTCCACGGGGTTGATCGCCAGGGCGTGGACCTTGACGAGGATCTCCCCGGCCCGCGGCACGGGCCGGTCGGTCTCGACGACCTCCAGGACCTCGGGGCCGCCGACGGACTTCTGGATGACTGCGCGCACGGTAACTCTCCCTGAATGGTGTTCTCTTGGCTGATGTCCTCAACCCTAGGGAGATCGAACGAGCCGCAGAATGGCCTTCCGTCTCACGTATATGTCCCAGCGTCTCGCCGCCCGGTGCTTCCGGCGGGGACCGGCCGGCTCAGCGCAGCCGGGGCGCGCTGCCCGGCTCCCACCGCTGCTGGTAGCGGGCCGCCGAGGCGCCCGCGGCGAAGGCGGCCGAGGACGCGGGGGAGGTGCCCACCCGCCAGTCGATCTCCTTCACCGCCTGGTACCAGATGACGCCGATGACATCGCGGTGGCGGGGCAGGGCGCGGAACATACCGGTGATCCACTCGGCCTTGCGCCCGGCCGCGTCGGTGGCGCCCACCTCGGTGACGACCAGCGGTTTGCGGGTGAAGCGGCGCAGTTCTTTGAGGGACGGGGTGAACAGGGCCTCGAAGGACTGGTAGTTCTCCTTGCCCACGGTGCCGTAGTACCCGGACAGACCCACCCAGTCCACATAGGCGTCGCCGGGGTAGAGCCGGGCCAGCGGGGTGGAGTTGGTGTAGCTGATGTTGGGGCTCCACACCCACACCGCGTTGTGCGCGCCCGCCGCGTCGAAGATCCGGTGGACGTGGCGCCACGCCTCGACGTACTCGCCGCGGCTGTTGGCGTTGGACTGCTCGCACCACGGGTACCAGTAGCCGTTCATCTCGTGGGCGAGGCGGATGGCCACGGGGTAGCCCAGCGAGGCGATACCGCGCGCCCAGGAGCGAACGTACGCGTCGAAGTCACCGTCGATGATCCGCGACAGACGGTACGCGGGCTGCTCGCCGCGCAGCCGGGGCTCCGCCGCCTCCTCGCGGTGGTCCCACGGCTCCCAGGCGACCATCGGCAGCATGCCGCGTTCTGCCACCCGGTCCAGGGCCGCCGCGTCGAAGCGGTCGTGTGCCCAGTCCGCCGAGAACTCGAAGACCTGCGGGCGGTGCCCGGTCTGGCGGGCGAAGTCGGCGGCCTCCGTGAAGTCATGGGTGCCCTGGGAGGTGAAGACGCCGAGGAACGCCTTTCCGGGGGCGGGGAAGGGAGCCGGGACGGAGGTTTTGGGGTGACGGGTCGCCTCGGCGCCGGGCAGCCGGGTGGTCGGGGGCAGCACGGCGTCGGCACGGGCCGCCGCCGCGCGGCGGCCCCGGTCCGCGACGTCCGGCGCGACCTGGAAGGTGTACCAGCACAGGGCGACGGCGCAGAGCAGCACGAGCACCCTCGGCGCGGTGACCCTCACCGGTCGGCCCTCGCCGTGCGCAGCCGCGCGGAGAGGCCGTCGGCCAGGGCGAGGAGCGGCGGCGCCGAACCGGCCGCCAGGCACAGCAGCGTCCAGACCCGCATACCGGTGTAGTCGTGGTGGTGCGTGAAGCTGACCACCAGCAGTCCTGCGGCCACCAGCGCCCACAGCAGGTGCAGCCGGAACGTGCGCGGCGACTCCGAGCTGCGCAGCTCGCCCTTGGCGGTGACGACGTACGCGAGCGGGCGGCGCAGCAGCGC
Source organism: Streptomyces sp. YS-3 (assembly GCF_045257485.1). NCBI lineage: Bacteria > Bacillati > Actinomycetota > Actinomycetes > Kitasatosporales > Streptomycetaceae > Streptomyces > Streptomyces sp. YS-3. The sequence continues at coordinate 6,529 of NZ_JBJHPC010000280.1, forward strand.
GTTGACCGCGGCGGCGATGTACACGGGCCCGGCGAAGAGGGTCAGCAGGATTCCCGCCGTGCCGATCTCGCGCCGCTCGTGCTCGGCGAGGTGGAACCGGCGCAGCCACAGCCACAGGGCGAACGACCCGGCCATGCCCGCCGACCACAGCAGGAACCAGGGCAGGCCCGGCAGTTGGATGGAGGAGATCCCGAGCAGCATGTACAGGGCGGTGGCGAGGGTGCCGAGCGCCAGGTTCACCGCGATGCTGGGGTAGTAGAACTGCACCAGGTCGTACAGCAGACGCTGGCGGGGCCTCAGTCGGATGCCGCGCCGCAGACGGGGGTTGAGCTTGATCTCCCAGATGCCGTACGCCCAGCGCTTCTGCTGGTTGAAGTAGTCGGTCCAGGTCGTGGGTCCCTCGCCCACGGCCACCACGTCCGGGGTGTAGACGCCCTTCCAGCCGTTGCCGGTGGCGGGGTTGGTCGTGCCGTGGACGCGCATGCTCGTCAGATGGTCCTCGATGATCGAGTCCTGGTAGCCGCCGATCTGCCGCCAGGCGGCCACCCGGTAGAGGTGGTTGGTGCCGATCAGCAGGGGGGCGTCGAGGCCGTTGGCGCCCCGCTCGACGATGCTGCTGAACAGGTACTGCTGCACGGAGGCGCCATGGGCGACCCAGTTGTCGTACGCGTTGCCGTACACCTGGGGGGCGACCACGAACGCGGTGTCGGGGTCGTGGAAGTAACCGAGGGTCCGCTCCAGGAAGCACGGCAGCGGCACATGGTCGGGGTCCATCTGCGCCACCACGTCGTACCGGTCCTCGTGCTCGGCGCGCCACGCGTTGTGGTTCCCGGACTTGGTGCGGGCGCGGAACGGCCCCGAGGGCCGGTTGTACTCGGGGCGGTTTCTGCGGCTGAAGTGGTGGACGCCCAGACGCGCGGCCATCTGCCGGACCGCCGGGTCGTCGCCCTCGTCCAGGATCCACACATCCACCGCACACTCCCACCGCTCCACCTCCAGCATCGCGCGCAGGGTGCGCTGGACGACGGCGAGCGGCTCCTTTGCGGGCACGATCGTCGTCAGCAGGGCGACCCGCAGCTTGGCCGGCGGGGTCATCGGGATGGGGTCGCGCGCCCGGAAGGCGAACACCCAGATCGCCACCGCCTGCACGACCTTGATCGCCTCGACCGCGACGACCAGGCAGAACCCGACCCGGGCCAGACACAGCCCGCAGCCGCCCAGCCCCGTCACACCGGGGCCCGGCACATGCTCGGGCAGGAGCAGCCAGCCGATGAAGGCGAGGTCGGCGAGCGCGGTCGCGGTGACCAGCGCCGTGAGCGAGATCCGGTCACCCGTGCGCAGGACGGAGAGGTACGCCACCGCCCGGCGCGGGTTGGCCAGCGGGCCGCAGCCCCGCGCCGCACGCCGGTAGGCCGTGACGGCCGACGCGTTGCGACGGGCCCTCTTCTCGGCGCGCGCGTCCAGCCGGGATGGATGTCCGGACATGTTCCCCCCTGCTGACCGACACCGTCACGACGGTGTGAACAGGCCGCTACTGGCGGTGAGTAGGACAACCGTCGGCCGGTGTCCGGTTCCCGCCCCCCGGCGCGGTCGGGTGTTCGGGCGCGCGTCAGAGGCGCACGGCGTAGAGCGCGCTGTCGTCGCAGCCGAAGTACACCGTGTCCTCGGTGATCGTCGGGGAGTGCACCGGAGCGGGGGCGAGATGGCTCCAGAGCTGCCGGCCCGTCGCCGCGTCGAGCGCGTAGAGCCTGCCGTCGTCGCTGCCCACGCACACCACGGCGCCCGCCACCGCCGGGGCGTGCACGTCGCCGGCCGCCGGGAACGTCCAGCGGGTCCTGCCGGTGGCGGCCTCCAGCGCGTACAACCGCTTGCCGCCCCCCACGTACACCAGCCCGCGCGCGACCGCGGGGCCGGCGCCCACCGACGCCCCCTGGAAGCGCCAGACCTGCTGTCCACGGCCCGCGTCGACCGTGTACAGGCCTCCGTCGGTGCTGCCGAAGTGGACGAGGCCGCCTTCGACGGCCGGGACGCCGGAGACGGCGCCGCGGGTGGTGAAGGCCCACCGCTTCTCGCCGGTGGCCGCGTCCACCGCGTACAGGCTGGTGTCGCTGCTCCCCACGTACACCGACTCGCCCGCCACGGCGGGGGAGTGCGTGTCGTTGCCCGCGGTGAAGGCCCAGCGGCGCTCACCGGACGCCACGTCCACGGCGTGGAGCCGGTGGTCGGCACTGCCCACATAGGCCACACCGCCGGTCACCACGGGAGTGTGGACGATGCCCCCGGTGGTGTACCGCCAGCGGATCGCCCCCGAGCGCGCGTCGAAGGCGTACAGGACGCGGTCGTCGCCGCCGAGATAGACGCCGCCGCCCAGCACGGCGGGCGCGGAGCCGATGGCCCCGCCGGTGGTGTACGCCCAACCGCGCCGCCCGTCGGCCGCGTTGAGCGCGTACAGGGTGCCGTCGTTGCTCGCGGCGTAGACCAGGTCACCCGCCACTCTCGGATACGACAGGACCGTGCCCGTGGTCGCGAAGCGCCAGCGCGTCGACCCGGCCCCGGGCGAACCGCCGCCGTGGGACAGCGCCCAGCCGGCCGCCGCGGCGCCACCGGCCGCCAGGACGCCGACCGCCGAGTACAGCACCCGCCGACGGCCCACCGGCGGGCCCGGCAGGTCCGGCGGTGGGCCGTCGGCGGGTGCTGTACTCGGCGGTCGGCGTCCTGG
>NZ_JBJHPC010000029.1:0-27564 GCF_045257485.1 Streptomyces sp. YS-3
GTCTGGTGGGGATGCGGGAGCGGGTGGTGCTGCTCGGCGGGACCTTCGCGTCGGGGCCCGAGCCGGCGGCGGACGGCCGTGGGATCTGGCGGGTACGGGCCGAACTGCCCATCGGGGAAAGCGAGTCGCGGCGATGACGATCCGGGTGCTGGTCGCGGAGGACCAGTCGGCGGTACGGGCCGGGCTGGTCCTGATCCTGGGCAGCGCCCCGGACATCGAGGTGGCCGGGGAGGCCGCGGACGGCGAGGAGGCGGTGCGCCTGGCCCGGGAGCTGCGGCCCGATGTGGTGCTGATGGATGTGCAGATGCCCCGGCTGGACGGGGTCGCGGCGACCCGCCGGGTGGTCGCGGAACGGCTGGCGGACGTGCTCGTCCTGACGACGTTCGACCTCGACGCCTACGTGTTCGGGGCGCTGCGGGCGGGCGCCGCGGGGTTCCTGCTGAAGAACGCGGAGGCCCGGGATCTGATCGAGGCGGTACGGACGGTGGCGCGCGGGGAGGGCACGATCGCCCCGGCGGTGACCCGGCGGCTGATCGCGGAGTTCGCCGCCCCGTCGACGGCACGGCCCGCGGCCGAGCGGCCGGCCGCGCTGGACACGCTCACCCGGCGGGAGAGCGAGGTGCTGTCCTGTCTGGGCGAGGGGCTGTCGAACGCGGAGATCGCCGAGCGGCTGGCGATGGCGGAGGCGACGGTGAAGACGCACGTCAGCCGGCTGCTGGGCAAGCTGGAGCTGCGCAGCCGGGTCCAAGCGGCCGTGCTGGCCCAGGAGTTGGGCATCTGAGGACGGTTTCCGGCCGCTGGTCTGGACCTCTTGACGCTTGGTCCAGACCTTTCTACGCTCACGGCACTGCTGTGTGAGCGTGCCCACACCGTGGGCGTGCGTTCACCGGGCGGAGCAAGGTCCCACCCCCACACCCGTCGGACCTCACTCGAGGAGCCTCCTTGAGCACTCCCACGCGCATCCGCACCCGTACCCGCCTCAGAACCCGAGCCGCCGCCACCCTCACCGCGCTGGCCCTTCCCCTGGCCGCGCTCGTCGGCCTGGCCGGCGCCTCCTCCGCCGTGGCCGCCGCCTCCGCGACCGCCACCTACACCAAGACCCAGGACTGGGGCTCCGGCTTCGGCGCCCAGTGGACGGTGAAGAACACCGGCACCACGACCCTCAGCTCCTGGACCGTCGAGTGGGACTACCCCACCGGTACCTCCGTGACCTCGGCCTGGGACGCGGACGTCACCCATGACGCCAACCACTGGACCGCCAGGAACAAGTCCTACAACGGCACACTCGCGCCGGGCGCCGCCATCACCTTCGGCTTCAACGGCGCGGGCTCCGGCTCCCCCTCGGGCTGCAGGCTCAACGGGGGCTCCTGCGACGGCGGTACGACCCCGCCGGGCGACAGCCCGCCGTCCGCGCCCGGCACCCCGAGGGCGAGCGGCGTCACCGACACCTCGGTGAGCCTGGCGTGGACCGCCGCCACCGACGACAAGGGCGTCAAGAACTACGACGTCTACCGGGGCTCCGCGAAGATCGCCACGGTGACCGGGACCACGTACGCCGACTCGGGGCTGACCGCCGGGACGGCCTACACGTACAGCGTGACCGCGCGCGACACCGCCGACCAGACCGGCCCGGCCTCCGGCTCGGTCACCGTCACCACCACGGGCGGCGGCGGCAACCCCGGCCCCGGCTCCGCGGTCAAGCTCGGCTACTTCGCCGACTGGGGCGTCTACCAGCGCAACTACCACGTGAAGAACATCGTCACCTCGGGCTCGGCGGCCAAGCTGACCCACATCAACTACGCCTTCGGCAACGTCACGGGCGGCCAGTGCGCCATCGGTGACGCCTACGCCGACTACCAGAAGACGTACGACGCCTCCTCCAGCGTCGACGGCACCGCGGACACCTGGGACCAGCCGGTCGCGGGCAGCATCAACCAGCTGCGCGAGCTGAAGAAGAAGTACCCGAACATCAAGATCCTGTGGTCGTTCGGCGGCTGGACCTGGTCGGGCGGCTTCGGCGCGGCGGCGGCCAACCCCACGGCCTTCGCCGACTCCTGCTACCGCCTGGTCGAGGACCCTCGCTGGGCCGATGTCTTCGACGGCATCGACATCGACTGGGAGTACCCCAACGCCTGCGGGCTCTCCTGCGACACCAGCGGCCCGGCCGCGCTGAAGAACCTGCTGGCCGCGGTGCGCGCCAAGTTCGGCCCCTCGAACCTGGTGACGGCGGCCGTGACGGCCGACGGCTCCGCGGGCGGCAAGATGGACCAGGCCGACTACGCCGGGGCGGCGAGTTACGTCGACTGGTACAACGTGATGACGTACGACTTCTTCGGCGCCTGGGACGCGAAGGGACCCACGGCCCCGCACTCCCCGCTCACCTCGTACAACGGCATCCCGATCGCCGGCTTCCATACGGACGCGGCGATCCAGAAGTACCGGGGCAAGGGCGTCCCCGCGAGCAAGCTCAACCTGGGGATCGGGTTCTACGGCCGCGGCTGGACCGGCGTCACCCAGGACGCCCCGGGCGGCACGGCGACGGGCCCGGCGCCCGGAACGTACGAACAGGGCATCGAGGACTACAAGATCCTCAAGAGCGCCTGCCCGGCGACGGGCACCATCGCGGGCACGGCGTACGCCCACTGCGGCTCCAACTGGTGGAGCTACGACACACCGTCGACGATCGCGGGCAAGATGGCGTACGCGAAGGCCCAGGGTCTCAGGGGGGCGTTCTTCTGGGAGTTCAGCGGCGATACGCCTGGCGGCGAGCTGATCACGGCGATCGACTCGGGCCTGAGGTAGCCCCCGGCTCCGGCATCGGGGCGAGGGCCCATCCCCCTCCCCCCGGTGTTGCCCCTTCGTCCGCGGGCCGGTGGTCCGCTGTGCCCAAGGGGCGCGGGGAACTGCGCGACCAGCCGACCACGGCCCGCGGACGAAACGAGACAGGGTTCCGGGGCGAAGCCCCGGCTAAGCCACGTTGACCCGTTGCCCCGGCGGCGCCGCCTCCAGCCATGCCAGGAAGCCCGTGAGCGCGTCCTCGCTCATCGCCAGCTCCAGGCGCACTCCCCGGTGCGTACAGCCGAGCACGATCGCGTCGGACAGGAGCGCCAGCTCCTCCTCCCCCGCCGGCTTGCGCCGGGTCACGACCTCGATCGCGGAGCGCTCCAGGAGCCGCCGCGGCCGAGGCGCGTAGGAGAAGACCCGGAACCACTCGATCCGGTCACCGCTGTACCGCGCGACTCCGTACACCCAGCCCTTGCCGCCGGGATCGCCGCCCTCGGGCACGTCCCAGCGCAGACTGCAGTCGAAGGTCCCGCCGGAACGCTGGATCAGCCGCCGGCGCAGACCGAAGACGAAGAGTCCCACCAGTACCAGCGCGACGACCAGGCCGCCCACAAGCAGAACGAGGGTCATCTACACCGACCTCCTCGCTCCATTCGGGGCCGGGGGATCGCCCCGGTCACTCGTGCCTGCATCGACCTCAGCCGCGGCCGGGTCCGGAAGACTCCAGACCCGTGACCGCGGCTGAGGGCAAAACTCTTCGGCGGGGTGCTAGCGCACCGACACCGTACGCAGCCGGACCTCGGCGCGGCGCTCGGCGGCGCCGTCCTCGACCGACTTGGCGCTCTCCAGCGCACGCTCGGCGCGCTGGACATCGATCTCGTCCGCGAGCTCCGCGATCTCCGCGAGCATGGAGAGCTTGTTGTCCGCGAACGAGATGAACCCGCCGTGCACAGCGGCGACGACGGTGCCGCCCTCGCTCGTACGGATGGTCACCGGGCCGGACTCCAGCACTCCGAGGAGCGGCTGGTGACCGGGCATGACGCCGATGTCGCCGGACGCGGTACGCGCGACGACCAGGGTGGCCTCGCCGGACCAGACACTGCGGTCCGCGGCGACGAGCTCGACGTGCAGCTCAGCAGCCAAGGTGGGCTCCTCGGGTCACCACCCGGCGGTTGCTGCCGGGTGTTGGGTCAAAGTCTAGTGGGCGTGAGCGAGGGGACGGGACGCACCCGCCCCCTCGTCGTCACGGAAACCGGCTCGGGTCAGGAGACGCCGAGCTCCTTGGCGTTGGCCTTCAGGTCCTCGATGCCACCGCACATGAAGAACGCCTGCTCGGGGAAGTGGTCGTACTCACCGTCGCAGATCGCGTTGAACGCGGTGATCGACTCCTCGAGCGGCACGTCCGAACCGTCCACGCCGGTGAACTGCTTGGCGACGTGGGTGTTCTGCGACAGGAAGCGCTCGACACGGCGGGCACGGTGGACAACGAGCTTGTCCTCCTCGCCCAGCTCGTCGATACCGAGGATCGCGATGATGTCCTGGAGGTCCTTGTACTTCTGGAGGATCCCCTTGACACGCATGGCGGCGGCGTAGTGGTCCGCCGCGATGTACCGCGGGTCGAGGATGCGGGACGTCGAGTCCAGCGGGTCCACGGCCGGGTAGATGCCCTTCTCGGAGATCGGACGGGAGAGAACCGTCGTCGCGTCGAGGTGGGCGAAGGTGGTGGCCGGGGCCGGGTCGGTCAGGTCGTCCGCGGGGACGTAGATCGCCTGCATCGAGGTGATCGAGTGACCACGGGTCGAGGTGATGCGCTCCTGGAGGAGACCCATCTCGTCGGCCAGGTTCGGCTGGTAGCCCACCGCGGAGGGCATACGGCCGAGCAGGGTCGACACCTCGGAACCGGCCTGGGTGTACCGGAAGATGTTGTCGATGAAGAAGAGGACGTCCTGCTTCTGGACGTCACGGAAGTACTCCGCCATCGTCAGACCGGCCAGCGCGACCCGCAGACGGGTGCCCGGGGGCTCGTCCATCTGGCCGAAGACCAGGGCGGTCTTGTCGATGACGCCCGAGTCGCCCATCTCCTCGATGAGGTCGTTGCCCTCACGGGTACGCTCACCGACGCCCGCGAACACCGACACACCGTCGTGGTTGTTGGCGACGCGGTAGATCATTTCCTGGATCAGCACGGTCTTGCCGACACCGGCACCACCGAACAGACCGATCTTTCCACCCTTGACGTACGGGGTGAGGAGGTCGATGACCTTGACGCCGGTCTCGAACATCTCGGTCTTCGACTCGAGCTCGTCGAAGGACGGCGCCTTGCGGTGGATCGGCCAGCGCTCGGTGACCTCGGCGTTGGTCTCCGGGTAGTTCAGCACCTCGCCCAGGGTGTTGAACACCTTGCCCTTGGTGAAGTCACCGACGGGGACGGTGATGCCCTCGCCCGTGTCGGTCACCGGGGCCTGGCGGACCAGACCGTCGGTGGGCTGCATCGAGATGGTGCGGACCAGGCCGTCACCCAGGTGCTGGGCGACTTCCAGGGTCAGCGTCTTGAGCTTGCCGTCCTCGGCCGGGTCGGCGACCTGGACCTTGAGGGCGTTGTAGATCTCCGGCATCGCGTCGACGGGGAACTCCACGTCGACGACCGGGCCGATGACCCGGGCGACGCGGCCCGTGGCGGCGGCCGTCACTGCGTTCTCGGTAGTCGTCGTCACTTACTTGTCACTCCCCGCGGTCGCGTCGGCCATGGCGCTCGCGCCACCGACGATCTCGCTGATTTCCTGGGTGATTTCGGCCTGGCGGGCCGCGTTGGCAAGCCGGGAGAGGCTCTTGATGAGATCCCCGGCGTTGTCGGTCGCCGACTTCATCGCGCGGCGGCGGGCGGCGTGCTCGGAAGCGGCCGACTGCAGCAGTGCGTTGTAGATACGGCTCTCGACGTAGCGCGGCAGCAGGGCGTCGAGGACGTCCTCCGCCGACGGCTCGAAGTCGAACAGCGGAAGGATCTCGCCCTTCGCACCGGTCTCCTCCTCGGGCTTGTCGAGGCTGAGCGGCAGCATCCGGCCGTCGACCGCGTTCTGCGTCATCATCGACACGAACTCCGTGTAGACGATGTGCAACTCATCGACGCCGCCCTCGGCCGTGTCCTTCTGGATGGCCTCGATCAGCGGCGCCGCGACGCGCTTGGCGTCCGCGTAGGCCGGGCTGTCGGTGAAACCGGTCCACGACTCCATGATCTTGCGCTCACGGAAGCCGTAGTACGCCACACCCTTGCGGCCGACGACGTAAGCGTCGACGTCCTTGCCCTCGCCGCGCAGCCGCTCGGTGAGCCGCTCCGCCTGCTTGATGGCGTTCGAGGAGTAGCCGCCGGCCAGACCGCGGTCGCTCGTGATGAGCAGGACCGCGGCCCGGGTCGGCGTCTCGACCTCGGTGGTCAGGGCGTGGTTGGTGTTCGAGCCGGTCGCCACCGCCGTCACCGCGCGGGTGAGCTCGGTCGCGTACGGCATCGAGGCCGCCACCTTGCGCTGCGCCTTGACGATGCGCGAGGCGGCGATCATCTCCATCGCCTTGGTGATCTTCTTGGTCGCCGTGACGGCACGGATGCGACGCTTGTAGACCCGGAGCTGCGCTCCCATGAGTCAGGTCCCTTCCGTCGTCACTTGGAGACGTTGACGGCCGGCGCGTCGTCGCCCAGGAGCTTGCCGTCCGAGGTCTCGAACTGCCGCTTGAAGGCCGTGATGGCGTCGGCGATCGACTGCAGGGTGTCGTCCGACATCTTGCCGCCCTCGGCGATGGAGGTGAGGAGCTCCTTGCGCTCGCGGCGCAGGTACTCCAGCAGCTCCGACTCGAAGCGGCGGATGTCGGCGACCGGGACGTCGTCCATCTTGCCGGTGGTGCCGGCCCAGACGGAGACGACCTGCTCCTCGACCGGCATCGGCTGGTACTGGCCCTGCTTCAGGAGCTCGACCATGCGCTTGCCGCGCTCCAGCGAGGACTTCGAGGCCGCGTCCAGGTCGGAACCGAAGGCGGCGAACGCCTCCAGCTCGCGGTACTGGGCGAGGTCCACGCGAAGCCGGCCGGAGACCTGCTTCATGGCCTTGTGCTGGGCCGAGCCACCGACGCGGGAGACCGAGATACCGACGTTCAGGGCCGGGCGCTGGCCGGCGTTGAACAGGTCGGACTCCAGGAAGCACTGGCCGTCGGTGATGGAGATGACGTTGGTCGGGATGAACGCCGACACGTCGTTCGCCTTGGTCTCGACGATCGGCAGACCGGTCATCGAACCGGCGCCCATGTCGTCGGAGAGCTTGGCGCAGCGCTCCAGCAGACGCGAGTGCAGGTAGAAGACGTCGCCCGGGTAGGCCTCACGGCCCGGCGGGCGGCGCAGCAGCAGCGACACGGCGCGGTAGGCGTCGGCCTGCTTCGACAGGTCGTCGAAGATGATCAGGACGTGCTTGCCGGCGTACATCCAGTGCTGGCCGATGGCGGAACCGGTGTACGGCGCCAGGTACTTGAAGCCGGCCGGGTCGGACGCCGGGGCGGCGACGATCGTCGTGTACTCGAGCGCGCCGGCCTCTTCCAGGGCGCCGCGAACGGACGCGATGGTCGAGCCCTTCTGGCCGATGGCGACGTAGATGCAGCGGACCTGCTTGTTCACGTCGCCCGAGCGCCAGTTGTCGCGCTGGTTGATGATCGTGTCGACGGCCAGCGCGGTCTTGCCGGTCTGGCGGTCGCCGATGATCAGCTGACGCTGGCCACGGCCGATCGGCACCATCGCGTCGACGGCCTTGTAGCCGGTCTGCATCGGCTCGTGGACCGACTTGCGGACCATGACGCCCGGGGCCTGCAGCTCGAGGGCGCGGCGGCCTTCGGTCGCGATCTCGCCGAGACCGTCGATCGGGTTGCCGAGCGGGTCGACGACGCGGCCGAGGTAGCCCTCGCCGACGCCTACGGAGAGGACCTCACCGGTGCGCTGCACCGGCTGACCCTCCTCGATGCCGTTGAATTCGCCGAGGACGATCGCACCGATCTCGCGCTCCTCGAGGTTGAGGGCGAGACCGAGGGTGCCGTCCTCGAACTTCAGCAGCTCGTTCGCCATGGCGGAGGGCAGGCCCTCCACCTTCGCGATGCCGTCGCCGGCAACGCTGACCGTTCCGACCTCCTCGCGCGAGGCCGCGTCCGGCTGGTACGACTGGACGAAGTTCTCCAGTGCGTCCCGGATCTCCTCCGGCCGGATCGTGAGCTCCGCCATCTGGGTTCCCTGCTCTCCTTGTTGGGCCTGAAGCTTCTTAGGGGGTCTGGGGGCGACCCCCAGGAATCTTCTGCAAGTTCTGCACGGCCCAACCGGGCCGCTGTGTTGCCTGTGTTGTTGGTGACGCTGCCGAGGCAGGTCAGCCGGCCAGTCGCCGGCTCGCCTCGTCGAGACGCTGCGCGATGGTGCCGTCGATGACCTCGTCGCCGACCCGCACCGAGATCCCGCCGAGGACCGTCGGGTCCACGTCCAGGTTCAGGTGCATCGGGCGGCCGTAGACCTTCGCCAGAGCGGCGCCGAGGCGCTGCTTCTGTGCGTCGGTCAGCGGTACCGCCGAGGTGACCACGGCGACCATCCGCTGCCGGCGCTCCGCGGCGAGCTTGGAGAGGGACTCGAGTCCCGCTTCCAGGCTACGTCCACGCGGCTTGGTCACAAGACGCGTGACGAGCCGCTCGGTGGCCGGGTTCGCCTTGCCGCCGAGCAGGCTGCGCAGCAGCTCGCCCTTGGCGGACTCGGTGGCGCCGCGGTGGGTCAGCGCGGAGCGCAGGTCGGCGTTGGAGGTGACGATCCGGCCGAACCGGAACAGCTCGTCCTCCACGTCGTCCAGCGCACCGGTCTGCTGCGCCGCGGTGAGGTCGGCGGTGTTCGCCAGGTCCTCCAGCGCGTCCACCAGGTCGCGCGACCGCGACCAGCGGGAGCGGACCATGCCGCTCACCAGGTCGGTGCTCTCGCCGCCGACCTGGCCGGTGAGGAGGCGCCCGGCCAGCTCGGCCTTGGCCTCGGCGGGCTGCGACGGGTCGGTGAGGACCCGACGCAGCGACACCTCGCGGTCGAGCAGCGCGGTGACGGCCGCCAGCTCCCCGGCGAGCTTCGCCGCGTCGACGGACGTGTTGTCCATCAGCGCGTCGAGACGCTCGCGCGCGGCAGCCAGTGCCTCGCGGCTCGCTCCGTTCATCGCGTGGCCTCGGCCTTCGCAGCGCTGTCCTCAAGACCCTCGAGGAAGCGGTCGATCGTGCGGCTCTGCCGGGCGTGGTCCTCCAGGGACTCGCCGACGAGCTTGCCGGCCAGGTCGGTGGCAAGCTTGCCGACGTCCTGGCGGAGCGCGTGCGCGGCGGCCTTGCGGTCGGCCTCGATCTGAGCGTGTCCGGCAGCGATGATCTCCTCACGCTGCCGCTGGCCTTCCGCCCTCATCTCCTGGATGAGCGCGGTGCCCTGCTCGGTCGCCTCCTGGCGCAGGCGGGCGGCCTCGTGGCGGGCCTCGGCGAGCTGGGCCTTGTACTGCTCCAGCACGCTCTGAGCCTCGGTCTGCGCGGCCTCGGCCTTCTCGATACCGCCCTCGATGGCCTCGCGACGCTCGTCCAGAACCTTGTTGATGTTCGGGAGGAGCTTCTTGGCGAGGAAGCCGAAGACGATGACAAAGGCGATCAGGCCGATGACGAGCTCAGGCCACGGCGGAACGAGGGGGTTTTCCTTGCCCTCGGCCGCCAGCTGAACCATGGTGAGGTTCACATCAGTGCCTTTCGTCGGATCGGTCTAGTCGTCGCTCGTCTTAGTAGACGAACGGCATGACGAGGCCGATGAGGGCCAGCGCCTCACAGAACGCGAAACCGAGGATCTGGTTGGCGCGGATCAGGCCGGCCGCCTCGGGCTGACGAGCCATGGCCTGGGTGCCGTTACCGAAGATGATGCCGACGCCGACGCCGGGGCCGATCGCGGCGAGGCCGTAACCGACGGAGCTGAGGGAGCCGGTGACGCCGTCGGAGGCAGCGAGGATCTGGGACATGCCAGTTCTTCCTTCTCTTTCACGGACCGGTGGGGGTTGGCCACCGGACGACTTGGGGGGTGGTGAGGTGCGGGCGGCCGGTCAGTGGTGCTCGGCGACGGCGCCCTGGATGAAGCTGCAGGCCAGAAGCACGAACACGTACGCCTGGACGGCCTGGATGAAGAGCTCGAAGCCGGTCATCACGATGACCATCACGAACGAGACACCCGAGTACGCGATGCCGATGCCGTTGAGCATGTACCAGCTGGCGATGGTGAAGAGCAGCAGCAGGGTGTGCCCGGCGAACATGTTCGCGAACAGTCGCACCGCGTGCGTGAACGGGCGGACGAGGACGTTCGAGAAGAACTCGATGACCATGACCAGCGGCAGGACGCCGCCGAGGGTCTTGTCGTAGCCCGTGAGGTTCTTGAAGCCGCCGACGAAACCGTGGCGCTTGAAGGTGACGCTCATCCAGATGACGTAGACGATCGCCGCGAGAACCGCCGGGTAGGCGATGATCGACGTCACCGGGAACTGGGCGACCGGGACGATCGACCAGAGGTTCATCATCCAGACGAAGAAGAAGATCGAGACCATGAGGGGGACCCACTTCTCGCCCTCCTTCTTGCCCAGCGTCTCGTAGACGATGCCGCGGCGTACGAAGTCGTAGCCCGCCTCGGCGACCATCTGGAGCTTGCCGGGGACGACCTTCGGCTTACGGAAGGCGGCCCAGAAGAAGCCCACAATGATGAGCGAGCCCAGCAGGGCGAGCAGCATCGGCTTGTTGAAATAGGCGCCGTTGCCGTCCGCGTCGCCCCAGAGAGGCTTGAACAGGAACGAGTGCAGGCCCGGACCCTCGAAGCCACCGCAGTCCTGGAACAGGTGGCAACTGGTGTCGAAAGCGAGCTGCGTCGGGTCAGCACTCACCGCGGGCTCCTTCAGCGTGGCGCATAGGTACGGCAACCTCGTTGTGTCGGCGCGGCGCGCAGCCGCGGTTCGGCACTGGACTGGTGTTACGGATGATGGGGCGGCGGTCGGGCATCAAGCCTCGCGTTCGAGCAGGCGTCAGCTCAGATGCCCGCGCCCGCAGTGCCGCAGTTGGCACCGGACGATAGCAGGGTCTCGAACTCGCTTTTATTCCGCCCCTACCTTTCACGACGAAGACCCGGATTTCTGGGGCTTCTGAGCCTCCGAATCCGGCTCGACGTAAAGGATCTTGGCCTTCATGTACGCACGCGCCTGCATGCCGATCCAGACGAGGGTCAGCGCGACGAGCGTGGCGGCGAATGCCTTGGGGTTGAACAGCGTCGTGTCCTTGAAGACCGCGACGAAGATGAAGAGCAACAGCAGTTGGGCCGTGTACAGCATCAGCCCCATGGCCTGGAACAGGTGGGGCAGGTTCTTCGCCGTGCGTTCCAGGACGAGCAGTCCGATGCCCATGAAGCCGATGACCACGACCGTCGCGATGGCGGCGCCGATGGCCCCCTTGCCGCCCGCGACCCCGGCGCTGACGGCGACGGCGATCGCGCCGGCGGCAGCGGTGGGTACGGCGGTCCGAAGGAGGGTGCGGGCGTCGTTGGACGGCATGGCGGCAGCTCCGCTTACTGGTGGGGGCAGGGTGTCGTCATGGACGAGCGTAGGCCCCGGCCGAGGTGGTCCCTCGGGCCAATGGGCCGTCGCACTACGGTCCTTCGGCTCTGTTGCCGGGTCTCGTGAACGGTATCACAAACTATTTGATGAGGTCTTTACCAAGATGATGTGCTGCCCGTCACACATGAGAGTGAACGCGCGCGCATGTGCAAGAACGGCGGCAACTTGTCTGGTATTGGGATGCGGTGCGGCAATTCGTCAGCGTGACGCGCCGGTCTTCCGCCGGTCGGGGAAGCGCGAACGGGGGCCGATGGCGGTCGCTCCGTTGACGCCGGAGACGCCCGCGACGACCGGCGTGCGCTCCTCCTCGCCGTCCTCGCCCTCCTCGCCGTCCCGCTCCTCGCCGGCCTCCTCGGCCGCCGTCTCCCCGGCCGGCCGCGTACGGCGGCGGTAGCGGGGCGGGACGAACGCCTCCGCCCAGCGCGGGGCGCGCGGGGTGAAGCGCGGGAGCAGCAGCAGGACCAGACCGACCGCGCTCAGCGCCACGATCACGAAGACGATCCACATCGACGCCGAGTGCACCGAGTACGCCAGCGTCCCGAAGGCGATCAGCGCCGCCCAGAAGTACATGATCAGCACCGCGCGGCTGTGGCTGTGGCCGATCTCCAGCAGCCGGTGGTGCAGATGTCCGCGGTCGGCGGCGAACGGCGACTGGCCCTTCCAGGTGCGCCGCACGATCGCGAGCACCAGGTCGGCCATCGGGATGGCGATGATGGTCAGCGGCATCAGCAGCGGGATGAAGACCGGGAGCATCGCGTGCGTCGCCTCGCGCTCACTGCCGCTGAGGCTGAGGTTCATCCGCAGCGCGTCCGGGTCGACCTGGCCGGTGATGGAGATCGCGCCGGCGGCGAGGACCAGCCCGATGAGCATCGAGCCCGAGTCGCCCATGAAGATCCGCGCGGGGTGCATGTTGTGCGGCAGGAAGCCCAGGCACATCCCCATCAGGATGGCGGCGAAGAGGGTGGCCGGGGCCGCCGCCTCGATGCCGTACCCGAACCAGATCCGGTACGCGTACATGAAGAACGCCGCGGCGGCGATGCACACCATGCCGGCGGCCAGGCCGTCCAGGCCGTCCACGAAGTTCACCGCGTTGATGGTGATCACCACCAGGGCGACCGTGAGCAGCGTGCCCTGCCAGGAGGTGAGCGAGACCGCGCCGACGCCCGGGATGGGCAGCCACAGGATCGTCAGGCCCTGTACGACCATCACACCGGCGGCGATCATCTGGCCGCCGAGCTTGATCAGGGCGTCGATCTCGAACTTGTCGTCCAGGACGCCGATGATCCAGATCAGCGCGGCGCCGGAGAGCAGCGCGCGCGGTTCGTTGGAGCGCTCGAAGACCCCGTTGAGGCTGTCGAGGTGGTCGGCGACGAGCAGGCCCGCGCACAGTCCGCCGAACATGGCGATGCCGCCGAGCCGCGGCGTCGGTTCGCGGTGCACGTCCCGGGCGCGGATCGCCGGCATCGCGCCGGCCGCGATGGCGAACTTCCGCACCGGCCCGGTGAGCAGGTAGGTCACCGCGGCCGTGACGCACAGCGTCAGCAGGTATTCACGCACGGGCTGCCCCAGAGGTATCGCTGGCCATCTCAGCCCCACACACTAGCTTCGCGCTTACGTGGTTGAGGACACGCGGGTACACGAGATGGTTGCAGACGACCCTCTCTAGTGCGGATAGGGGGGAAATCTCCCTGCCAGTTCCCGCACTTCGGCCCGTACCTGCGCGAGGCCGTCGCCGTCCGCGCCGCCGCCCTCGCGCAGCGCCGCGGAGAAGAGCACCGCGAGCCTGGCCATCTCCGCCTCGCCCATCCCCTGGGTGGTCACCGCGGCCGTACCGAGCCGGATGCCGCGCGCCCCGTCGTACGGCAGGGCGCAGGCGTCCAGGACGATCCCCGCGCCCGCCAGACGGCCCCTGGCGGCCTTCCCGTCCGCGCCCAGGGGGGCCGGGTCGGCCAGGACGAGGTGGGTGTCGGTGCCGCCGGTGACGACGGAGAACCCCTCGGCGGCGAGCCCGGCCGCGAGCACGCGCGCGTTGGCGACCACCTGATGGGCGTACCCCGTGAACGCGGGGGTGGCCGCCTCCCCGAAGGCGACCGCCTTGGCGGCGATGGTGTGCATCTGGGCGCCGCCCTGGGTGAACGGGAAGACCGCCCGGTCGACCCGGGCCGCCAGCTCCGCGCCGCACAGCAGCATCCCGCCGCGCGGCCCGCGCAGCACCTTGTGGGTGGTCGCGCACACCACGTCCGCGTACGGGACGGGGCTGGGCGCCGCTCCCCCGGCCACCAGGCCCATGGGGTGCGCCGCGTCCGCGATGAGGTACGCGCCGACCGCGTCCGCGATCGCGCGGAACGCCTCGTAGTCGGGGTGGCGCGGGTAGCAGATCGAGCCGCAGACGATCGCCTTGGGGCGGTGGCGCTCGGCGAGGGCGGCGACCTCCTCGTAGTCGATGAGGCCGGTCTCCGCGTCGACGCCGTAGCCCACGAAGTCGAACCACCGGCCGGAGAAGTTGGCGGGCGAGCCGTGGGTGAGGTGTCCCCCGTACGGGAGCCCCATGGCGAGCACGGTGTCACCCGGCCGCAGCAGCGCCGCGTAGGCCGCCAGGACCGCCGAGGAGCCGGAGTGCGGCTGTACGTTGGCGTGCTCGGCCCCGAAGAGCGCTCTGGCCCGGTCCACGGCGATCCGCTCGGCCACGTCGACGAGCTCGCAGCCGCCGTGGTGGCGGGCGCCGGGGTAGCCCTCGGCGTACTTGTTGCCGAGCGGGGAGCCGAGCGCCGCGAGCACGGCGGGCGAGGTGAAGTTCTCGGCGGCGATGAGCTGGAGCGAGGTGGCCTGCCGCCGGGTCTCGCCGAGCAGCACGTCGGCGATCTCGGGGTCCTGCCGCCGCAGGGCGTCGAGCGCCCCCTCGGGGGCGGCGGCGCGGGCGGCGGACGCGGCTGCGGTGGTGGCCGTCATCGGGGTCTCCGGGCCTGGCAGGAGGTGGTGGTGGGGCGTCGGATCCAATGTAGGCCGACGCGCCCCGCGGCGCCCGGCGGATTCCCGTCAGCCCCTCCGGCGCGCCGCTCGCGCCGTTTGGCCCCCCGCGGGCCTCAGTGCGGCGCGGCCACGCCCGTCAGGGCCGTGACCACCGGCTCCAGGGCCGTGTTGATCTCGTCCCCGATCGAGCGGAAGAAGGTGATCGGGGCGCCGTAGGGGTCGTTCACCTCGTCCGCCTCCGCGCTGGGCGCCAGCAGCCAGCCGCGCAGCGCCGCCGCCGCGCGGACCAGGGCGCGGGCGCGCTCGACCATGCCGTCCTCGGAGGGGTCCGGCAGGGTCGTGGGGTCTATGGCCCGCACCAGCCGGGTGAACTCCTTCAGCGTGAAGGTGCGCAGCCCCGCCGAATGGCCCATGGAGATGACCTGGGCGCGGTGGTCGCGGGTGGCCGTGAGGACCAGGTCCGCGGTGATGACGTGCTCGTCCAGGAGCTCGCGCCCCGTGAACCCGGAGGCGTCCGCGCCGAAGTCCGCCAGGACCGCCGCCGCGTTCGCCTCCATCGGGGCGCCCTCGTGGCCCCAGGTGCCCGCGCTCTCCACGATCAGGCCGCCGGTGTACGGGTCGCCGAGGCGGTCGTACAGGGCATGCCGGGTCAGCCGCTCGGTGATGGGCGAGCGGCACACGTTGCCGGTGCTGACGTGGAGGATGCGGAAAGTGCCGGTGAGCCCGGTGCCTATGCCACGCCCCGTCTCAGGGGCTGTCAATTCGCCACCTCGAGGTCGGGTACCACCTTGCGCAGCTCGTCGGCGTCGAGCGCGCCCGCGCGCAGCAGCACCGGCACCTTCCCCGTGACGTCGACGATCGACGACGGGACGATGCCCGGGGTGGGGCCGCCGTCCAGGTACACCGAGACGGAGTCGCCGAGCATCTCCTGCGCGGCGTCGCAGTCCTCGGGCGAGGGGTGCCCGGTGAGGTTGGCGGAGGAGACGGCCATCGGGCCGACCTCGGTGAGCAGTTCGATGGCGACCGGGTGCAGCGGCATCCGGATGGCGACCGTGCCCCGGGTGTCGCCCAGGTCCCACTGGAGCGAGGGCTGGTGCTTGGCGACGATGGTCAGCGCGCCCGGCCAGAACGCGTCGACGAGCTCCCACGCCTGCTCGGAGAAGTCCGTCACCAGGCCGTGCAGCGTGTTCGGGGACCCGATCAGGACAGGGGTGGGCATGTTGCGCCCGCGGCCCTTGGCGTCCAGCAGGGAGGCGACGGCCTCGGCGCTGAACGCGTCGGCGCCGATGCCGTAGACGGTGTCCGTCGGCAGGACGACGAGTTCACCGCGGCGCACCGCGGAGGCGGCCTCGCGCAGACCGGTCGTGCGGTCGGTCGCGTCGTTGCAGTCGTATCGCCGAGCCATTTAACGGGCCTCCTCGTACACGTACGCGGTCATGAAGCGGTAAGGAATCCAGGCGGTCACGGCAGCGCCTTGCGGGCCGTCGCGAAGCGCGGCCGGTTGTTCAGGTCGGGGTGGTCGGCCGCGTCCGCCCAGCCGGCCTCCTCGTTGAAGATCCACGGCACCTGGCCGCCCTGGGTGTCGGCGTGCTCGACGACGACGAGGCCGCCGGGCCGCAGCAGCCGGTGGGCGGTGCGCTCGATGCCCCGGATCGTGTCGAGGCCGTCCTCGCCGGAGAAGAGGGCGAGTTGGGGGTCGTGGTCCCGGGCCTCGGGGGCGACGTACTCCCACTCGGTGAGCGGGATGTACGGCGGGTTGGAGATGACCAGGTCGACCTGGCCGTCCAGCTCGGGCAGCGCGGTCAGGGCATCGCCCTGGTGCAGCACGACGCGCGAGCCCTCGACGTTCTTGCGGGTCCAGGTGAGGGCGTCCTCGGAGAGCTCTACGGCGTGCACCCGGGAGCGGGGCACCTCCTGCGCCATGGCCAGCGCGATCGCGCCGGAGCCGGTGCACAGGTCGACGATGAGCGGCTCGACCACGTCCATGGCCCGTACGGCGTCTATGGCCCAGCCGACGACCGACTCGGTCTCGGGGCGCGGCACGAAGACGCCGGGGCCCACCTGGAGCTCCAGATAGCGGAAGAACGCCCGTCCGGTGATGTGCTGGAGCGGCTCGCGCGCCTCGCGGCGGGCGATGGCCTCCCAGTAACGGGCGTCGAAGTCGACGTCCTTGACCAGGTGCAGCTCGCCCCGCTTGACGCCGTGGATGTGGGCGGCGAGCTCCTCCGCGTCGAAGCGCGGCGAGGGCACGCCGGCGTCGGCCAGCCGCTGGGTGGCCTGGGCCACCTCCGCGAGCAGCACACTGCGGGGGCCTGGGGTTCGCCCCCCAGAATGTTGCGGCACGCTGGTCCTCCGGGCTGCAATGGGCCTCCCCCGCCCGGTGGTGGCGGCGGGAGAGGTACCGGGTGTCTTACGGGTGTCAGCTCGCCGCGGCGAGCTTGGCGGC
Source organism: Streptomyces sp. YS-3 (assembly GCF_045257485.1). Lineage (NCBI taxonomy): Bacteria > Bacillati > Actinomycetota > Actinomycetes > Kitasatosporales > Streptomycetaceae > Streptomyces > Streptomyces sp. YS-3. The sequence continues at coordinate 16,861 of NZ_JBJHPC010000029.1, forward strand.
GGAGTCGGCGTCGACACACGCCTGGATCATCGCGTCCAGGTCGCCGTCGAGCACCTGGTCCAAGTTGTACGCCTTGAAGCCGACGCGGTGGTCCGAGATGCGGTTCTCCGGATAGTTGTACGTGCGGATCTTCTCGGAGCGGTCCACGGTACGCACCTGGCTGCGGCGGGCGTCGGCGGCCTCGGCCTCGGCCTTCTCCTGGGCCGCGGCGAGCAGCCGCGAGCGCAGGATGCGCATGGCCTGCTCCTTGTTCTGGAGCTGGCTCTTCTCGTTCTGGCAGGAGGCGACGACACCGGTCGGCAGGTGCGTGATGCGCACGGCGGAGTCGGTGGTGTTGACGGACTGGCCGCCGGGGCCGGAGGAGCGGTACACGTCGATGCGGAGGTCGTTCATGTTGATCTCGACGTCGACCTCCTCGGCCTCGGGCGTGACGAGCACACCGGCGGCGGAGGTGTGGATACGGCCCTGCGACTCGGTGGCGGGCACGCGCTGCACGCGGTGCACCCCGCCCTCGTACTTCAGCCGCGCCCAGACGCCCTGGCCGGGCTCGGTGGCGCCGTTGCCGCCCTTGGTCTTCACCGCGACCTGGACGTCCTTGTAGCCGCCCAGCTCGGACTCGGTGGCGTCGATGATCTCGGTCTTCCAGCCGACGCGCTCGGCGTAGCGCAGGTACATCCGCAGCAGGTCACCGGCGAACAGGGCCGACTCGTCGCCGCCCGCGCCCGCCTTGATCTCCAGCAGGACGTCCTTGTCGTCGCTGGGGTCGCGCGGGACCAGGAGGAGCCGCAGCTTCTCCGTCAGCTCCTCGCGCTGCTTCTCCAGCTCCTTGACCTCGGCCGCGAAGTCGGGGTCGGCCGCCGCGTACTCCTTGCCCGTCTCGATGTCCTCGCCCGCCTGCTTCCAGGAGCGGTAGGTCCCGACGATCGGCGTCAGTTCGGCGTAGCGCTTGTTGAGCTTGCGCGCGTTCGCCTGGTCGGCGTGGACCGAAGGGTCGGCGAGCTTCTTCTCCAGATCGGCGTGCTCGCCGATCAGTTCCTCGACCGCCTCGAACATCGGGGGCTCTCCTGGGTATGTGCGTGAAAGGGGCTGCGGGCAACGGCAAAACGCCGGTCCCAGCCGCCCCCACGGGGGCGGCCGAAGACCGGCGCAGTGGCTCGCTACTTCTTGGCGGCAGCAGCCTTGCCGAAGCGGGCCTCGAAGCGGGCCACACGGCCACCGGTGTCGAGGATCTTCTGCTTGCCCGTGTAGAACGGGTGGCACTCGGAGCAGACCTCGGCACGGATGGTGCCCTCGGCCAGGGTGCTACGGGTGGTGAACGACGCGCCACAGGTGCAGCTGACCTGCGTCTCGACGTACTCGGGGTGAATGTCGCGCTTCAAGGGTGTCTCCTATGTTCATGGAGGGCGCCGGGTCGTCCGCGCGGGACTGCGCGCACGTGAACCGGGGCCGACGTACCAGTCTGCCAGGACTGGGCACATCTCCCAAAACCGGGGTCGGCCCCGATCTATTCCACGCGCCGCCCGGCGGGACGAAAGCGCAGGTCAGCCGGTTTTCACCACGCCGCCGACGTCACCCTTGTCACCCGCGGAGTCCCGGGTCGCGGAGGCGGGGACCGGCTGGTCCCGCAGCAGCGCGTCCCAGACCTCCTTGGAGTGGGCCTGCTGCGGCAGTACGCGGTTGGGGTCCGCCGGGTCGTACATCACCGGCAGGGTGATCATGTGGACGTCGTCGGAGCCCAGGCCCTTGAGCCCGTTGCCGAAGCCGATCAGCTTGTTGACCGAGTTCAGGTCGGAGTCGGTGGTGATCGCCTTGGTGGCGGCGTCCGCGAGCCCGTAGAGCCTGGTGGGGCTGCTGAAGACGCCGACGCCCTTGACGCGCTCCATCAGGGCCTTGATGAACGCCTGCTGGAGCTGGATGCGGCCGAGGTCGGAGCCGTCGCCCACCCCGTGCCGGGTGCGCACCAGACCGAGCGCCTGCTCGCCGTTGAGGGTGTGCCTGCCGGGCGGGAGGTCCAGATGGCTCTTGCTGTCCTTGATGGGCTTGGCGGTGGTGACGGGCACCCCGCCGAGCTGGTCGATGAGCTTCTTGAAGCCGGTGAAGTCGACCTCGATGTAGTGGTCCATCCGGATGCCGGACATCTGCTCGACGGTCTTGACCGCACAGGCCGGGCCACCGACCTCGTACGCGGTGTTGAACATCTGCCGCTTGCCGCCGGGGTCCTCCTTGCCGTCCGTGGTGGTGCAGGAGGGCCGCGTGATCAGGGTGTCGCGGGGGATGGAGACGACGCTGGCCTTCTTGTGGCCCTCGTAGACGTGCACGACCATCGCGGTGTCGGAGCGGGCGCCGCCGTCGTCCTGGCCGTACTCCTTGTTGGCACCGGCCCGGGAGTCGGAGCCGAGGACCAGGATGTCCAGGGATCCGTTGTCGACGTCCTGGGGGCGGTCGGTGCCGAGCTGGGCGTTGATGTCGACGCCCTTGATGTTGCCGTTCAGCTTGAAGTAGACGTACCCGAGGCCGGCCCCGCCGACCATGATCACGCCCGCCGCGGACCAGGCCGCGATCGTCAGCACACGGCGGCGCGGAGCCGGGCGCTTACGGCGCCGGCCGCGGCCACCGCCGGATATTCGGTCGCTGCCGCTCTCACTCTGGTCGGCCATGGTCTCCTCAGTCCTCGTCGCTGCTCCTGGTACCCCCCGCCGTGTCTGTCAGGCACGGTTTGTCGACACTTGTCAGACGGAGAAGCACCAAGAAGGGTTGCACAGGGTTCTAAGAACCTCTTGAGAACGCCGGGGGCCTGTGGTGAAGCTCTCCGCGCCCCGGATACGCGAAAACGCCCCCGGCACCGAGGTGCCGAGGGCGTTCGCGCAGGTCGCGGCGGTGACGTCAGTCGTTGCCGTTGCCCGGGGTGGTCTTCTGGATCTGGAGCAGGAACTCGGCGTTCGACTTCGTCTGCTTCATCTTGTCCAGGAGCAGCTCGATCGCCTGCTGCTGGTCGAGCGCGTGCAGCACCCGGCGCAGCTTCCAGACGACCGCGAGCTCGTCGCTGCCGAGCAGGATCTCTTCCTTACGGGTGCCGGACGCGTCCACGTCCACCGCCGGGAAGATGCGCTTGTCGGCGAGCTTGCGGTCGAGCTTGAGCTCCATGTTGCCGGTGCCCTTGAACTCCTCGAAGATCACCTCGTCCATGCGCGAGCCGGTCTCCACGAGCGCGGTGGCGAGGATGGTCAGCGAACCGCCGTCCTCGATGTTGCGCGCGGCGCCGAAGAAGCGCTTGGGCGGGTAGAGCGCCGTCGAGTCGACACCACCGGACAGGATGCGGCCGGAGGCCGGGGCCGCCAGGTTGTACGCACGGCCCAGACGGGTGATCGAGTCGAGCAGCACGACCACGTCGTGGCCGAGCTCCACGAGGCGCTTGGCGCGCTCGATGGCGAGCTCCGCGACCGTGGTGTGGTCCTCGGCCGGACGGTCGAAGGTCGAGGAGATGACCTCGCCCTTGACCGACCGCTGCATGTCGGTGACCTCTTCCGGACGCTCGTCGACCAGCACGACCATCAGGTGGCACTCGGGGTTGTTGACCGTGATCGCGTTGGCGACCGCCTGCATGATCATGGTCTTGCCGGTCTTCGGCGGGGCCACGATCAGACCGCGCTGGCCCTTGCCGATCGGCGCCACGAGGTCGATGATCCGCGTGGTCAGGATGCCCGGGTCGGTCTCCAGACGGAGCCGGTCCTGCGGGTAGAGCGGGGTGAGCTTGTTGAACTCGGGACGGCCACGGCCGGAGTCGGCCGCCATGCCGTTGGCGGAGTCCAGGCGGACCAGCGCGTTGAACTTCTCGCGGCGCTCGCCGTCCTTGGGCTGACGCACGGCGCCGGTGACGTGGTCACCCTTGCGCAGGCCGTTCTTGCGGACCTGGGCGAGCGAGACGTACACATCGTTCGGGCCCGGCAGGTAGCCGGAGGTCCGGATGAAGGCGTAGTTGTCGAGGATGTCCAGGATGCCCGCGACGGGGATCAGCACATCGTCGTCGTTGACCTGCGGCTCGGCGCCGAACTCCTCGCGCCCGCCACGACGGCCCCGGCGGTCGCGGTAGCGGCCCCGACGGCCGCGGCGGCCCTCGTCGTCGAAGTCGTCCTGCGGGCCGTTGTTCTGCTGGCCCTGGTTGCCCTGGCGCTGCTGGCGCTGGCCGCCCTGGCCCTGCTGGTCGTCGCCCTTGCCACGGCCGCGCTCGCCACGGTCACCGCGGTCACCGCGGTCGCCGCGGTCACCCCGCTCGCCGCGCTCACGGTCGCGCTGGCGGCCCTGGCGGTCGCCCCGCTCGCCGCGGTCGCGGCGCTCGCGCCGGCCCTCGGCGCCGTCCACGGCCTCGGTGGCCCTGGCGTCGGGCTGGGCGTCCGTCTTCTGCTCGGCGCGGGTCTCCGTCTTGGCCTCGGCCTTGACGGTCTGCGGCTCGGCCACGGCGGTGGCGGACTCCGGGGAGCCGGCCGCGGCGGTGGCGCGCCGACGGCGGCGCTCGCCCGCGGGCTGCTCCTCCGCGCCGGTCTCCCGGCCCCGCTCGGCCTGGGCCGCGCCCCCGGCGGGCTGGCCGGGGATCTCGATCTGCTGCTGGGCGGCGGCCTTGCCGTCGGCCTCGTCGCCCGTACGGGCCTTGGAGGTGGCGCGGCGCTTGGGCTTGCTCTCGGCCGCGTCGGCGCCCTTGGCCGGGGCGGCGGAGCCGGAACCGGCCTGCGCCTCCTTGATGACCTCGATCAGCTGGCTCTTGCGCATCCGCGCGGTGCCCCTGATGCCGAGGCCGGACGCGACCTGCTGCAGCTCGGCCAGGACCATGCCGTCGAGGCCGGTGCCGGAGCGGCGGCGCCGTGCGGTGGTGCCAGAGGCAGCACCTGCGGCGGGCGCGGCGTCGTCGACAGAAGTGTCGGCTGTCACGCCCATCAGATCGGTGGTGTCGCTCACGAAGGGTCCTTCCCTGGAGCGGACGTCGGCCTGTCTGGCTCGGCGACCGGTTGTGCTGTCCGAACATGGCCTGTGACCTGGGGTCACTGACCGTGCCGGGGCGGTGGTCCGCCGCGTACGGCGGAGAGGTAAACGTGCGTGGGGTCCGGCCCGAGTTCCCCTACTCGGCCCCCTGAGGAAAAGCGGGGGGTGTCGTGCCGGTTCCGGAGCGTGCTCGGAAACTGCTCATGCAGGCTGCGCAGGCGGTTTGGGAGGCTCCCGGAAGAAAGGCGGTCCCTGAAGGGGACACGAAGCACCGCGCCACGAAGACGACCGATGCAGACTTGAGGTTAACACTACCGGATCCAACAAACATTCCCCCTCTCGTTCACCGGCAAGCCGCGCGTCCCGCCCGGGCGGTCCCTGACCCCGATGGCCTAGGCCCCCAGTGGCAGAACGCTCGCGCCCGAGGCGTCGAGGCGGAGCCGGTTCGCGGCCCACCCGTCGCCCGCCAGCCGTGCGACCTTGTCGGCCGCACCGTCCTCGACCAGCGCCAGGACCGTGGGTCCCGCGCCGGAGATGACCGCGGGGACGCCGTCCGCCCGCAGCCGGTTGACCAGCGCCACACTCTCGGGCATGGCCGGTGCCCGGTACTCCTGGTGGAGCCGGTCCTCGGTGGCCGGGAGCAGCAGCTCGGGGCGCCTGGTCAGCGCCTCCACGAGCAGGGCCGCCCGGCCGGCGTTGGCCGCCGCGTCCCCGTGCGGGACGGTGCGCGGCAGCAACCCCCGCGCGGTCTCCGTCAGCACCGGCCGGCCGGGCACGAAGACCACCGGAACGACGGAGTCCGCGGGGTCCATCCTGATGGCCCGCGCCGCTCCCCCCTCCATCCAGGAGAGCGTGAACCCGCCGAGCAGACAGGCCGCGACGTTGTCCGGGTGGCCCTCGATCTCGGTGGCCAGCTCCAGCAGCGCGGTGTCGTCGAGCCGGGCGTCGCCGCCTATGGTCACCGCGCGCGCCGCGACGATCCCGGCGCAGATGGCGGCCGACGAGGAGCCGAGGCCCCGGCCGTGCGGGATGCGGTTGGCGCAGACGACCTCCAGGCCGCGCGGCTGCCCGCCGAGGAGGTCGAAGGCGGTGCGCAGCGACCGTACGAGGAGGTGGCTCTCGTCGCGGGGCAGCGTCTCGGCGCCCTCGCCCGCGATGTCGATGTGCAGGCCGGAGTCGGCGACGCGGACCACCACGTCGTCGTAGAGCCCCAGTGACAGGCCCAGGGAGTCGAAGCCCGGGCCGAGGTTGGCACTGGTGGCGGGGACGCGCACCCGTACGGCGGCGGCGCGGAATGCGGGACCGGCCATCGCTCTGATGACTCTCCTTGTGAGACTGCTGCGGGATTTTCGAAGAGGTACCCAGGAACCCGACGGCCACAGGGGCAACTGCACCGCGGCATATGCGGCGGGGCGGGTTGGGTACAGCCTATCGAAGGAAGGTTCAGTGGCGACATAGGGCGCACAGGAGGCGCACGATGCGTGTCGCGAGCCCCCTGCGCCCCTACGTGCCGAGTTACCCGGAGTTGTACGGTTTCGACTACGCCAGACCGAGGCGCTCGGCCGCGACCGCGGCGTCCACCGGCACCGTGACCGGCTGCGGAGCGCCCGCGACGGCCCAGTCCGGGTCCTTGAGGCCGTTGCCGGTGACCGTACAGACGATCTTCTGGCCCGGGTCCACCAGGCCCTGCTCCGCGGCCTTCAGCAGCCCCGCGACCGAGGCGGCCGAGGCGGGCTCCACGAAGACGCCCTCCTGGGCGGCGAGCAGCCGGTAGGCCCGCAGGATCTCACGGTCCGTCACCTCGTCGATGAGACCGCCCGATTCGTCCCGCGCGGCCTCCGCGAACTGCCAGGACGCGGGGTTGCCGATCCGGATCGCGGTGGCGATCGTCGACGGGTCCTTGACCACCTCGCCGCGCACGATGGGCGCCGAACCGGAGGCCTGGAAGCCCCACATGCGCGGGGTGCGGGTGGCGGTCCCGTCCGCCGCGTACTCCCGGTACCCCCGCCAGTACGCCGTGATGTTGCCGGCGTTGCCGACCGGCAGCACATGGATGTCGGGCGCGTCGCCGAGCATGTCCACGATCTCGAACGCGGCCGTCTTCTGGCCCTCGATACGGACCGGGTTGACCGAATTGACCAGCGCCACCGGGTAGTTGTCGGAGAGCCCGCGCGCCAGCGTGAGGCAGTCGTCGAAGTTCCCGTCCACCTGGAGGATCTTCGCCCCGTGGACCAGCGCCTGGCCCATCTTACCGAGCGCGATCTTGCCCTGCGGAACCAGGACGGCGCACACCATGCCGGCCCGGACCGCGTAGGCGGCGGCCGAGGCCGAGGTGTTGCCGGTGGAGGCGCAGATGACGGCCTGCGCGCCCTCCTCCTTCGCCCGGGTGATCGCCATGGTCATCCCGCGGTCCTTGAAGGACCCGGTGGGGTTGGCGCCCTCGACCTTGAGGTGGACCTCGCAGCCGGTGCGCTCGGAGAGCACCTGAGCGGGCACGAGCGGCGTGCCGCCCTCGCGCAGGGTGACGACCGGGGTCGTAGCGGAGACGGGGAGCCGGTCCCGGTACTCCTCGATGATTCCGCGCCACTGGTGGGTCATTGCTCGTTACTCCCCTTCAACACGCATGATGCTGGCGACACCCCGCACGGTGTCGAGCTCCCGCAGGACGTCCACGGTCCCGGTGAGGGCCGCGTCGGCCGCGCGGTGGGTGACGACGACGAGGGAGGCCTCGCCGACGCCGTCCTGACGGCCCTGCTGGCGCACGGTGTCGATGGACACCCCGTGCTCGGCGAAGACGGTGGCCACCTGGGCGAGCACACCGGGTTTGTCGGCCACGTCGAGGCTGATGTGGTAGCGCGTCACCACATCGCCCATGGGGCTCACGGGTAGCTGGGTGTACGCGGACTCACCGGGTCCGGTGGACTCCGCGAGCTTGTTGCGGCAGACCGCGACCAGGTCGCCGAGGACGGCGGACGCGGTGGGCGCGCCGCCCGCGCCGGGTCCGTAGAACATCAGCTGGCCGGCCGCCTCGGCCTCGACGAAGACGGCGTTGTACGCGCCGCGCACGGAGGCCAGCGGGTGGTCGAGCGGGATCATCGCCGGGTGGACGCGCGCGGTGACGGAGCCGCCGTCGGCGGCGCGCTCGCAGATGGCGAGCAGCTTGATGGTGCAGCCCATCTCCTTCGCGCTGGCGAAGTCGGCGGCGGTGACCTCGCTCATGCCCTCGCGGTAGACGTCGTCGAGGCGGACGCGCGTGTGGAAGGCGATCCCGGCGAGGATGGCGGCCTTGGCGGCGGCGTCGAAGCCCTCCACGTCGGCGGTGGGATCGGCCTCGGCGTACCCGAGCGCGGTGGCCTCGTCGAGGGCCTCCTGGTACCCGGCGCCGGTGGAGTCCATCTTGTCGAGGATGAAGTTGGTCGTGCCGTTGACGATGCCGAGCACCCGGTTGACCTTGTCGCCGGCGAGGGACTCGCGCAGCGGCCGGATCAGCGGGATGGCACCGGCGACGGCGGCCTCGTAGTACAGGTCCCGCCCGTGCTCGACGGCGGCGGCGTGCAGCGCGGCCCCGTCCTGGGCGAGCAGCGCCTTGTTGGCGGAGACGACGGAGGCGCCGTGCGCGAGGGCGGTGGTGATGAGGGTGCGGGCGGGCTCGATCCCGCCGATGACCTCCACCACCACATCGATGTCCCCGCGTTTGACCAGGGCGGTGGCATCGGTGGTGACGAGGGCGGGGTCGATGCCCTCGCGCACCTTCGAGGGCCGGCGCACGGCGACACCGGCGAGCTCCACGGGCGCGCCGATGCGCGCCGTGAGGTCGTCGGCGTGCGTCGTCATGATGCGCGCCACCTCTGAGCCGACCACTCCACAGCCCAGCAGCGCCACTTTCAGCGGACGCGTACGCATCATCCGACCTCGTCTCCTTCTACCGGCTTGAATGCCGACCAGTCTCACTCACCGGACGGGGGTTTCCGTCCCTCGTCCGGATTCTGAGACACATATTCCACTATCAATTCATCGTTCTCTTCATTTATTCGTCATCCGACGTCGAGCCGCAGGAGATCTTCCTCGGTCTCGCGCCGGACGATCGCCCGCGCCTCGCCGTCGCGGACCGCCACGACGGGCGGGCGCAGGGCGTGGTTGTAGTTGCTGGCCATGGAGCGGCAGTACGCCCCGGTGGCCGGCACCGCGATCAGATCGCCGGGCGCCAGGTCGGCGGGCAGGAACGCGTCCCGTACGACGATGTCGCCGCTCTCGCAGTGCTTGCCCACGACCCGTACCAGCATCGGCTCCGCGTCGGAGGTCCGCGAGACGAGCGCGACGGAGTACTCGGCGTCGTAGAGGGCCGTACGGATGTTGTCGGACATGCCCCCGTCGACGCTCACATACGTCCGCAGCCCCTCCAGCGGCTTGATCGTCCCGACCTCGTACAGCGTGAACGCGCTGGGCCCGACGATCGCGCGCCCCGGCTCCACGGAGATACGCGGGGTGCGCAGCCCGGCGGCCTCGCACTCGCGCGTGACGATCTCGTTGAGCGCCTTGGCGATCTCGTGGGGCTCGCTGGGGTCGTCGTCGGAGGTGTACGCGATGCCGAGACCGCCGCCGAGGTCGATCTCGGGCAGCTCGACGCCGTGCTCGTCCCGTACCTCGGCGAGGAGCTGCACGACCCGCCGGGCGGAGACTTCGAACCCGGCCATGTCGAAGATCTGCGACCCGATGTGGGAATGGATCCCGATGAGTTCGAGCCCGTCGAGCTTCAGAGCCCGCCGGACGGCCTCGGCGGCCTGTCCCCCGGCGAGGGCGATGCCGAACTTCTGGTCCTCGTGGGCGGTGGCGATGAACTCGTGGGTGTGCGCCTCGACGCCGACGGTCACCCGGATCTGGACGCGCTGGCGCCTGCCGAGGCTCTGGGCGATGTGGGCGACGCGGACGATCTCCTGGAAGGAGTCGAGCACGATACGCCCCACACCGGCCTCGACGGCCCGCCGGATCTCGCCCTCGGACTTGTTGTTGCCGTGGAAGGCGATGCGCTCGGCGGGCATGCCGGCGGAGAGGGCGGTGGCGAGCTCGGTGCCGGAGCAGACGTCGAGGTTGAGCCCCTCCTCGTGCAGCCACCGCACGACGGCGCGCGAGAGGAAGGCCTTCCCCGCGTAGAACACGTCGGCGTCCTTGCCGAAGGCGTCGGCCCAGGCGCGGCAGCGGGCCCGGAAGTCGCTCTCGTCCAGGAAGTACGCCGGGGTGCCGAACTCCTCGGCGAGCGCGGCGACATCGAGCCCGCCGACGTGGACGACACCGTCCTCGTTCCGCCCGACGGTCTGCGACCAGACCTTGGGGTCGAGGGCGTTGAGGTCGGCGGGCGGCGCCGAGTAGTGCCCTTCGGGCAGGACATCAGCGTGACGGGGCCCGGCGGGGTGTGCGGAACGGCTCATGCGGTCACTCTCACAACTCTCACGACTCGTACGGCTCTCGGGACTCGCACGAGTTCACAGGAATTCAGGGGCGTCGATACCGAACAGGGACAGGCCACCGGCGAGCACCGCCCCGGCGGCTTCGGCGAGCGCGAGCCGGGCACGGTGGGCGGCCGAGGGTTTCTCGTCCCCGAGCGGCAGCACGAGGTGCTGGAAGCCGAGCAGAGCGTCGGCAACCGCTTCGAGCTGCCGGGCAACCCGGTCGGGCGCCCGGAGCTCGGCGGCACGCAGAAGGGCGGCGGGGTGGTCGGCGAGGAGGGAGAGG
>NZ_JBJHPC010000281.1:0-9239 GCF_045257485.1 Streptomyces sp. YS-3
GTCCCGGGCCCCATCCGCAGGGCCTCCCCCGGCCCTACGGGGACCGCGTACCGTGGGATGCACGCACCGCGTACTGGAGGGCACCCACCATGAGCGCGCTGCCGCCGCCACACGGGGGCCCGGGCCCGGCGCAGGCCCGGACGGCCGCCGGGATCCGCGCCGTGCATCTCCACGCGGTGCCGCGCTCGCCGCGGTTGAGACGTGCCGTCAGGAGAGGGGCGACGGTGCTTCGGCGCATCTCCTGGTAGGCGATGGCTGTGCCATGGGAGAAGGCAGGAAGCACTGAAGGGCAATGAGCGGACAGTTGCAGGATGTTGTTGGCTTCACGAAACGCTCGGCGATCGGCTGGAGGCATTGCGGTCAGTGGTGGGCGTTCATGTGGGCGAGGGATTGCTCGGCGCTGTCGGGGGCGAAGGCACTGTCGAGCCCTTCGGCTGCGCCTTCGGCGGCTTGCGCGGAGCGGGGCAGCATGACGGCTTCGTAGGCGCGGATGGCCTGGTCGATCGTGCTGCTGGTGGCGAGGGCCATTGCGAGGTCGGCGGCGTCGAGCATGGCGAGGTTGGCGCCCATTCCGGAGAAGGGGGACATGAGGTGGGCGGCGTCGCCGAGGAGGGTGACCCCCGGCGTGTGGTTCCAGGTGTGCGGGACCGGCAGCGCATACAGCGGCCGGTTGATGTAGCCGGTGTCGGTGTCGGTGATCAGGCCGAGCAGGTCGGGGCTCCAGGCGGCGAACTCCTTGAGCAGCGCCTTCTGGACGGCGGCGGTGTCGGCGAGGTCGATACCGGCCCGCTCGTACCAGTCCCGGTCGGCGCGCAGACCGATGTAGACGCGGATGTGCTGATTGCTGTTGCGCTGGGCGATGAGGGCCTTGTTGTCGTCCAGCGCCATCATGGTGCCGTCGCCGGTGAGAGCGGCCAAGTCCGGATGGCGGGTGTCGGCGTCGTTCAGGCCGGCTTCGACGAAGGTGACGCCGGTGTAGACGGGGGCAGTGGGGGCCTCGGGCGAGAGCAGGCGGCGCACCCGGGACCAGGCGCCGTCGGCGCCGATGACGAGGTCGGCGTCCGCAGTGGCGCCGCCGGCGAAGTGCAGGCGATGGGCGCCGTCGCCGAGCGGACCGACATACGTGACCTCGTGGCCCCAGCGCACGGTGTCGGGGGCCAGGGAGTCCAGCAGGAGATCGCGCAACTGGCCACGGTCGATCTCTGGGTTGCCGTCCTGCTCGCCCTCGGGCTCCTTGTCGAAAAGGACGGCGGCGTCGGAGCTGAGCAGGCGCATCTGCTGACCTTCGGGGCGAGCCAGGCGCAGGAACTCCTCCAGGAGCTTGGCGCTGCGCAGCGCGATCTGGCCGGAGTCGGCGTGCAGGTCCAGGGTGCCGCCCTGGTCGCGGGCGGTGCGGGAGGCGTCGGCGTCGAAGATGGTTGCGGTGATGCCGTGCACTTGCAGGATGCGGGCGCAGGTCAGGCCCCCGGGCCCGGCGCCGACGATCGCGATGCGGGGTGCGGTGGTGTTCATGGTGGTGCCCCGTTCTGTGAAGGCGGTAGCTGACGGCGGCAGGCCGTCCTGAGGCGCTGGCTTGACTAACGGCCGGTTCCTTGATTGACGGCCGGTCAGAGACCGCCCGAGGCGATGCCCAGCGCCGCATCAACAGAAAAGCACACTCATTACACAAGTGCAACGAGTCAACTTTTCAATCCAGTCAATCCATTGGGTAGGCTGGGCGCATGACCGAGACGACGGGGCGCCGGGAGCGCAAGAAGGCCGCCACCCGCCAGGCCCTGGCAGACGCAGCGTTGACCCTGTTCCTCAAACGCGGATACGAGCAGGTCAGTGTCCGCGACATCGCCGAGGCTGCGGACGTGTCCACCACGACTCTGTTCAAGCACTTCAGCGGTAAGGAGGCACTGGTCTTCGACCAGGACGCCGGCCAGGAGGCGGCCCTGGTCGCCGCCGTGCGCGAGCGGCCCCAGGGGCAGTCCATCCCGGCGGCGCTGCGCGAGCACATCCTGCACGCCCGGATCCGGTCGAACTCCGCAGATCCCCGCTTTGCGCAGTTTGCCGAGCTCGTCGAGGCCACCCCCGCTTTGAGCGACTACCGCCACCGCATGTGGATGCGTCACCAGACCGCGCTCGCCGGCGCCATCGCCGCGGACATCGGCTCCCCGCCGGACGACGTGACGTGCGCAGCCCTGGCCCGCTTCGCCCTGGAAGCAGCGGGCCTCGCAAGGGACCGGGACGATCCCGAGGCCGCCCTCGCACACGCCTTCGACCTCCTCGAACACGGCTGGGCCACCATCAGCCGCCAGAGCTGACCCTCGCGGGCGGGCCCGTGTCGCCACACGGACCGCACCCGGCCCTCGCTCGTTCAACATCGTTCCTGCCGCAGACCGAGAGCCACTCGCGCCTTCACATGTGCCGACGGGCGTCCCCCGATGGGCCTGTGCTACCGCCAAGACCCGCAGACCGATCCCGATCTTCACTCAGGGGGACAACAGCCGCACACCGTCTGCATGCATGCCTTGTGGCTGACTCGGCATCACGCCGCGCGATGGCGCGCCACGATGGGGGAAGGGTTTGATGCAATGGAGCGCGCTGGCGCGTGGGGAGCGTTGACATGAAGCACGCTGCACAGGAACGGCAGGACACGGGACACGCACGTGGCGGCCCGTTGGGTGAGCCGGTGGTGCGGAAGGCCGTCGACGGCCACCTCGTCGGCGGGGCAAGCAGGTAGCGGTCGCGGTGCACGTCGAGCCGTATACGGGCATGACCTCTGGAGATGAGGTGCTGCTGCGCTGGGACGGCGGTGTCGTGCGCACCTCCGGGACCCAGAGCCAGGTCGTGGACGGCCAGGCCGTCGGCAAGGACCTGGAATTTCTGGTTCCCGCTCAGAGCGGCGGCACCGTGCGCATCAGCTACATCGTGGACCCCCCGACGCCCGCTGTGCAGTGACGCGGCGGCGACACCTGCACGCCGCGAGTGACAGCGAGGTGTGCCCCACAGGCCGGCTGGGAGAGGGTGCGCCACCCGTAGCGCCCAGGGGCACCCATTGCCTGCCCAACGGTGCCCACCACCTCTGGAGCTGCCGCGCGTTCGCGGACTGAACGCGCGGCCGTCAGGAACGGCCAACCCTGAGCCGGTGAACTTGTCGTTCTGGTCCACGGCGCGCGTGGGAGTCAGATTTCCATTGAACTCCGGCACAATCGCCCTCCCATCCGGCGAATTCTGGATCAGTCGACGCCCACCCGGCACGGCCGCCTGCGGCGCAGCAGAGACCTACGCCGCTTGCCCTCGAGCAATAGTCCTTAGGGATTCCGCCGGTAGGGGCGCGGTCGCGGGTGCTGCGATACCGCCGCCCGGTCCAGCGGAGCATGCCCCAGGTCTCTGAGTTTGCGTTGGAGCGCACTCCAACTCCTAGTTTCGGCGCATGCGATACATCAAACTCGGAACGACCGGGCTGGAAGTCTCCGCCATCACCCTCGGCTGCATGAGCTTCGGCGAGCCGGAGCGGGGTGGCGAGCCCTGGTCGCTGGGCGCGGACGCCAGCCGGGACATCATCAAGCAGGCCCTGGAGGGCGGCGTCAACTTCCTCGACACGGCCAATGGGTACAGCGCCGGAAGCAGCGAGGAGATCGTCGGCCAGGCGGTCAAGGACTTCACACGGCGCGAGGAGGTCGTTCTCGCCACCAAGGTCTGGATGCGGATGCGCCCCGGCCCGAACGGGGCCGGGCTGTCCCGCAAGGCGATCTTCGCCGAGCTCGACGCCTCCCTGAAGCGGCTGGGGACCGACTACATCGACCTGTACCAGATCCACCGCTGGGATTACGACACCCCGATCGAGGAAACCCTCGAGGCGCTGCACGACGCGGTCAAGTCCGGGAAGGTCCGCTACATCGGAGCCTCTTCCATGTACGCCTGGCAGTTCGCCAAGGCCCTGTATCTGGCCGATCTGAACGGCTGGACCCGGTTCGTGTCGATGCAGGACCACTACAACCTCATCCACCGGGAAGCGGAGCGGGAGATGCTCCCGCTCTGCGCCGACCAGGGCGTCGGTGTGATGCCGTGGAGCCCGCTGGCGCGGGGCAGGCTGACGCGGGTCCGGGACACCCCCACGGCGCGTGCCGATACTGACGAGGGCGGCAAGATCCTCTACCGCGACGGGGACCAGGCAGTGGCCGAGCGCGTCCACGAGATCGCGGGCAAGCGTGGTCTGTCCCCGGCCCAGGTCGCTCTGGCCTGGGTCATGCGCAACCCGGCGGTGACCTCGCCCATCGTCGGGGTCACCAAGCCGGCCCAGCTGGCCGACGCACTGGCTGCGGTGGACGTCGCACTTGACGAGGACGAGGCCGCCTACCTGGAGGAGCCCTACCAGCCGCACGAGGTCGCCTACTTGGAGGAGTCCTTCTACAAGTCGCGGCCTGTGGCCACCTCCCGGTAGTGCGGGCTACTGCCGGCCTTCAGCCCTTGTGGGTCCAGTTCGAGGCCCTCCTGCTACCGCATCTCGAGACACATCCGTGGGGCTGCCACAACCCACGGATCCCGGACCGGATCGTGTTCGACAAGCTCGTCGCGAAACTCGTCTTCGCCGGCTCGTCCGAGAAGCACGCCGATCAACGTGCTCGGCAACCACGATGAGAACCCGACGCAACGAGTGGATCGCGGCCGGTGTCTTCGCAGGGCTGGAGCAGATCGTGCTGGAGACCTACGACCGTGTCGTGGGCCTGGACCTGGCCGACATCACCGTCGACGGGCAGATCACCAAGTCGCCCTGCGGTGGCGAGATCGCCGGGGTATCACCGACTGACCGAGGAAAACTCGGGATCAAGTGGTCGCGGATGACCGACGGACGCGGGATCCCGCTGGGCTGTGTCGTGGCCGACGCGAACCGGCACGACTCCCCGTTGCTGCGCCCGACGCCAGAGAAGCTCGGGCGATTCGAGCTCGCGTTGCCTGAGCAGATCACGGTGCACCTTGACGCCGACTACGACTTCACGGTCACCCGCAAACTGCTGACCGATCTCGGCTGTGAGTGGCGGATCCGGCCCAAGGCCGCCGTGATCCCGATCAACCACACCCGCCGCTGGGTCGTCGAGCGCACCAACTCCTGGTACAGCCGCGGCTTCAACTTCACCCTGTCCTGCACGGAACGTCGAGCGAGCGGCCGTCATCAACGCACTGTTCGCGTTGATGACCGCGATCATCGTGATCCGACGCCTCATCCGCGAAGCCTGGACCAACCAACGCTGGGACACACGGCCAGCCCGCCGACCATGACGCCTTGTCCGCTACCCGCGGAATCTCTTAGCTGTGGAAGTTGAAGCGCCCCGCCAGAGGCTGGCGGGGCGCAGGCACGTGCGAACATGTCAGATAGCCCAAAGGGTCGGGCCGTCCTGCCCCCTGCTCGCCTCGGTCGGGTAGATGTAGGCGTAGTCGATGTTGCACGCCGTCCAATAGCCGGTGTTGTTGTATCCGGACTGGGTTACGTCGTTCCAGTTGAACCTGTTGGTGTTCCCGCAGTTGTCGTGCACCACGACGTAGAAGCGTTCGTCGGTGGTGGCGTTGCCGTTGCCGACAACCCAATAGACATGGTTAGTGCCAGAATCACAGATGAAGTACTCGGCCCCGTAGTAGCTGTGGTACCTGTGCGTGCACCCGCCGATGACGGCAGCACTCGCGGTGCTTGCGGTGCCGACCACTCCGGCGGCTGCCAGTCCGAGCGCGGCGACCGTGCCGGCGATCCTCTTGAGACGCATGCGTTTCCCCTTCTCGGCAGGCGAATGGTGGTGTGACTGGAGCGCTGGGCGGCAACCCCGTCCTACGGCAAGATCGCCGCTCTTGGCAGGGCATGCCTTGAGCGCGGTGATCACCGGGCGTCATCCTTCCGGGGGCCACCCTTTCTTTGCGGTCCGCAGTCCGACAGTGCCGGTACGAGGAGTTGTCCGCGTGACCGGGAGGTGATCCGCACAGGTCATGCACGGGGCGGGCACCGGACAAGTGGGGTTGTCCGCGGACAACTATGGGGATTGACCGAGCGCCGGGGTATGGGGACTCCCCGCCCCCCTCAGAACGCGCCGACGTTCAGCTGCCGGCTGCCCTGCTCGCATTACGCCAGAGCTGTCCGCGTGCGGACAGCTCAGCGAGTGGTGCCCCAGCCGCTATGCGTCTTTCAGGGACGGGCGGCGCTGGCCGGACAGGCGCTGGTGGGCTTCAAACCGCGTGATGCCGCCTGGGATCCTTCGCCAGGTCCTTACCGTCGCGGAAGAGCCGGCGCAAGCCTTCCGACTGACTGGGCACCGGGACAGCAGCACATGCCCCTCCAGCCAAGCCCAAGCATCGGAAAGGTGGTTCACGAGAACTTCGATGTCCGGATCATCCTCGAATGCCTGGCGGGCCGAGCTCACCTTTGCGCCGCTCATCGGGGGCCATCTGCCGGCGCCCGATCTGCAGCTGTCAGCCTCGAGGCTTCGCGCAACCGGTGCACCAAGTGGGAGCACCGTGTCAGTCGCCTCCCCCCGTGAAGTCCAGCACCAGGTGGTCCTGGACCCGCCGGTACCCCAGCCGCTGGTACAGCGCGTTGCTCGTGGGGTTGGCCAGGTCCGTGAAGAGCACCACCTGCGCAGCCCCCCACCCCAGGGCCAGCCGGGTCGCGGCCGTGGTGGCGACCGCCGCGAAGCCGCGGCCACGCAGCGCGGGCGGGGTGTAGACCGGGCCGATACGTGACTGACCCGCCAGCACCCCGGAGGCGGCGGCCAGCGACACCGGCCCCTCCTCCGTCTCCCACAGCACCAACTGCCCGGCCGCCGTGCGCCTCGCCGCGGCAGCCGCCGCGCCCAGGCCGGGCGGCAGCGCCACCTCGTCGAGGAACGCGGTCATCCACGCGGTAACCAGCGGCAGATCCGCCTCGGTCGCCAAACGGGCGCGGCCCAAGACCGGTACCGGGTCGGCGAGTTCGGCGAGTTGGAACAGCCGCTCCTCCCGGTCCACCCGATACCGGCCCCACGCCTCGCCGAAGGCCAGGGCGGTGGCGGTGGCGCCGTTCACCCCGGCGAGCACCCCGCCGCGCAGCGCCCCGGCGAGCTCCCGGGCCGCGCCGTCCGGCATCGTGCCCAGCACCGCAGGCATTCCCGGCGTCTGGACGTACGCACCACCCACCGCCGGGCCCGTCCCGGTCCACCAGCCGAACCGCGCACCCGGCCAGTATCCGTCACGCGCACCCTCGGAGAGGGTGAGCAGCACCGTGTTGCGTGCCGGGTCAGCAGCGAGGAAGGGGTGCGCGGCCCCCCGGAAAGCTTCGACGTCGTCCGTGAGATACCAGGTCATGCTCGATCGTCGTACGGCGCCGGGCCCCGGCGCATCCCCTTTTCCCCGACCGTACGAACCCTCCATTCCCCTCAGGTGACCGCCAACTTCAATATGGGCCGACAAGGCTTGTCCTTGCCCATTGATCGTCCTCCGCTTCACGTCTGCAGGCGCAGCGGCTGCCAGCGGTCAAGCCGCCAGCACACGTGCGGGCGCCCGGATTACCCGACCCGCCCGGCGATCAGGCCGCCACTGGCCCAGTGCCTCCGACTCCAGCCGGGTAAGCAGACACGCAGTTCACCGGTTGCGCAATCCCGGCTGCAGATCAGCCCGGGAGAATCCGCACCGCAGACGTTGCAGCGGCGGAGGCGGAGCGCTCCGGCAGCACCAGCCGGTGTGAAGGGATCTGCTGCGACATCACGCGCTCGCGACAGCAGTCAGCCCTTCCATAAGCCCAGGTTATCGGCGCTTGCTGATCTTTGCGTTGATGGGGCCCATCGGGGAGCCGGAGAATCGGTCGCGGCCATCAACACCGCGACACCAACGTCATCCGACACAGGAGGACCCCGCCATGCACATCCCACCTCCCACCTGACCCGTCGGCCAGGTCCGGTTCGGCCGCGGCGGCGACTGAGACGTCGCAACCCGCCCGAGCCGCACTGACGGCCAGCAGCGGGTGGCTGCGGGCCGCATATGCCCGCAGAATCTCGCGGCCACCGCCCGCCCCGGGCAGATGACGGCTCCCCCCATCGACATCCTTCACAGCCACGCCGCGTCTGCTCCGTCACCGAAAGGGCCGGCCACACCGGACAGCTAGGGGTCGTCGACGACGTCAGCGCGTCGCCTTCGGCGCCTCTTCAGCCCAGCGGCCAGTGGGCGAGCCCAGCCCGTTGACGTGGAGGCGCCGCTGTGCAGAAGCCAACCCAATAGATCGCCGAAGGCGCGCTCGGCGATCGCCCCGACGATCAGGTTCCACAGCGCCCACACGCGGGCGACGGCCTGGACGACATCGCTGCTCACGCCGACCGCGCCACCCGCGCCGCCGCCTCAGGCTGACGAGCCTGTTCTTCTGCTATCCCAGCGTTTCCACTCTTCCATCCGCAAAGGAGATCGATCGTGAAGGGACTCGTACTGGGTTCCACCGGCTACATCGGATCAGCCGTGGCTCGGCAGCTCACCGCGCACGGCCACCAGTTGGTCCACTGCATAAAGGAGGACAGCCGGCTGCCGACCGGTGAACCGGTGCGGATCGGCGACTTGGCCGGCCCAGACTCTCTGGGGCCGCCGTCACCGAGGACATCGACGGCGTAATGAACTTGCCACCCCGACCGCGACGAGGCCATGGACACCGCCGCCGTTGACGTGCTGGTCGCCGGGCTGCGCAGCTCCGGACGTACCTTCGCCTATACCAGCGGCGTCTGAGTGCTGGGGGCCACTGATGACGCCACCCTGGACGAGGACGCCCCGACGAACGCCATCGCCACTGTCGGCTATCGCCCCCGCATCGAGCAGCGGGTGCTGGCTGTCGGCGCCGACGACGATGTACGCGCGGTCGTCGTGAACCCCGGCACCGCGTACGGCCAAGGCGGCCGTATATCCCCAGCCTGATGGTCGGCTGGGCCCGCGAGCACAGCATCGGCCCGTACGTGGGCTCCCCGGCGCCCCCCAGTGGCTGATGGTGCACGTGGATGACCTCGCCAACTTGTTCGTGCCGGCCGTGACCAAAGCCGCACGGGAACCGTGCTGCACGGAGTGGCGGACGAGGCGGTGCCAGTCACGGCGCTGGCCGCCGCCGACGTGCGGCGGGCGGCAGCCGCCGGGCCGAGCCCTGGCCGGCGGAACACGCTGGCGAGCCTCTCGGAGTCCGTTCGCCGAGGCCCCGAGCCTGAACCAGGTGAAATCCGCGCAGCGCGCCGTCACCGACCTCGGGTGGCAGCCCACCCGCC
>NZ_JBJHPC010000282.1:0-9185 GCF_045257485.1 Streptomyces sp. YS-3
GACGGGGGCCTCGCCCCCGTCCCCGCCCTTCACGGGCTCGTCCGCAATCACCGGACGGGCCGCCCAACCGGAGCCGCCCCATGCATCTCGACCACTCCCACGACGGTCCCGCCGCGCTCAGTGCCGACGCCCGCCGGCCCGACGGGACGCGGCGTGCGCTGCGCGTCGGGCTCGGCGGGCCCGTCGGCTCCGGGAAGACCGCGACCGTCGCCGCGCTCTGCCGGGCCCTGCGGGACCGGTTCTCGCTGGCCGTCGTCACCAACGACATCTACACCCGCGAGGACGCCGAGTTCCTGCTGCGCAACGCGGTGCTGCCGCCCGAGCGGATCCAGGCGGTGGAGACCGGCGCCTGCCCGCACACCGCCATCCGGGACGACATCTCCGCCAACCTCGAAGCCGTGGAGGACCTGGAGGAGGCGGTCGGGCCGCTCGATCTGATCCTGGTCGAGTCCGGCGGCGACAACCTCACCGCCACCTTCTCCAAGGGCCTGGTGGACGCCCAGATCTTCGTCATCGACGTGGCGGGCGGCGACGACATCCCCCGCAAGGGCGGCCCCGGGGTCACCACGGCCGACCTGCTCGTCGTCAACAAGACCGACCTCGCCCCGTACGTCGGCTCGGACCTGGAGCGGATGGCCCGCGACGCCGAGCGGCAGCGGGCCGGACTGCCCGTCGTCTTCCAGTCGTTGCGGTCCGAGGACGGCGTGGACGCGGTCGCCGCCTGGGTACGGGAACAGCTCGCGGCATGGCAGGGATGACCAACGGCGCCGGAGTGCGCGCCACCGCCCGGATCGTCGCCACCCCCGAGGGCCTGCCCGTACTGGCGGGGGAGGGGCCGCTCGCGCTGCGCCGCACCCGCGCCACCGGCGGATGCCACCGGGTCACCGTCGTCGGGGCGATGAGCGCCCCGCTCGGCGGTGACCGCCTCGCCGTGGAGGCCGAGGTGCGGGACGGGGCCCGGCTCACCGTGGACTCGGCCGCCGCCACCATCGCCCTGCCCGGCCGCACGGGTGAGGCCGCGCGCTACGACGTGCGGCTGACCGTGGGCCCCGGCGGCGAACTGCACTGGCTGCCCGAGCAGCTGATCTCGGCGAGCGGCAGCGATCTGCGGATGCGCACCCGGGTCGAGCTCGCGCCCGACGCGCGGCTCGTCCTGCGCGAGGAGCAGATCCTCGGGCGCCACGGCGAGGACCCCGGCACGCTCGCCACCCGGCTGACCGTGCACCGCGCGGGCCGCCCGCTGCTGGACCAGGAGCTGTCGTACGGGCCGGGCGCGCCCGGTGGCTGGAATGGATCGGCGGTCCTGGGCGGGCACCGGGCGGTGGGGCAACTCCTGGTCGTCGACCCGCGGCTGGCCGAAAACCCCGTCGAGGCGCGGGTGCTCGGGGCGGGCGCGGTGCTGACTCCGCTGGCCGGGCCCGCCTTCCTGGTGACGGCCGTGGCGCCCGACGCCCGGCTGCTGCGGCGCGTACTCGACGAAGTCCGCACCGCTCAGCGGGACTCGGCTCCCCGCCTATCGGTTCGGTAAAGAAACACCAGTACGACCTGTTCTCGACAGGCACCAAGGCGCGAGGATCCCCCGAGACCATGGAACGCGTCGCTCCGATGCGACGCACCTCATCTGGGGGAGGAACGACTTGAGACGCACCGCAGTGCTCGGTTCGGCCGGCACTCTGATAGCGGGCACGCTCATAGCCGGCGCGATAGCGGCACCGGCGGCCACCGCCGAAAGCCGTCACCACGGCACGTCCGAGGCGCGCGGCGTACAGCTCGCCGCCGAGCGGGCCGCCACGAAGGGCATCGACTGGACCGACTGCCCGGCCGACTGGGGCTTCGCCAAGCCGATCCAGTGCGGTTACGTCAGCGTTCCGCTCGACTACGCCCACCCCTACGGCCAGCAGATCAAGCTCGCCGTGGACCGCATCTCCTCCACCGGCACCCCGGCCGAGCGCCAGGGTGCCCTCGTCTACAACCCGGGCGGTCCCGGTGCCTCCGGCATGCGCTTCCCGACCCGGGTGACGGGCAAGAACCCCCTGTGGGCAAGCACCGCCAAGGCGTACGACTTCGTGGGCTTCGACCCGCGCGGCGTGGGCCACTCGACGCCGATCTCCTGTGTGGACCCGCAGGAGTTCGTCAAGGCGCCCAAGGCCGACCCGGTGCCCTCCAGCGAGGCCGACAAGCGCGCCCAGCGCAAGCTCGCCGCCGAGTACGCGGACGGCTGCGCCGAGCGCAGCGGCTGGATGCTGCCGTTCATGACCACCCCGAACACCGCCCGCGACCTGGACGTCATCCGCGCCGCGCTCGGTGAGAAGAAGCTCAACTACCTGGGCGTCTCCTACGGCACCTACCTGGGCGCGGTCTACGGCACGCTGTTCCCCTCGCACGTGCGCCGCATGCTGGTCGACAGCGTCGTCGACCCGGCGCGCGACAACATCTGGTACCAGGCCAACCTGAACCAGGACGTCGCCTTCCAGGGCCGCTGGAGCGACTGGGAGAAGTGGGTCGCGCAGAACGACGCGACCTTCCACCTCGGCGACACGGCGGCCAAGGTCGAGCAGCAGTGGGTGAAGCTGCGCGCCGCGGCCAAGAAGAAGCCCATCGGCGGCGTGGTCGGCCCCGCCGAGCTCATCGCGTACTTCCAGAACGCCCCGTACTACGACTCCTCCTGGGTGCCCACCGCCCAGACCTGGAGCAAGTACGTGGCGGGCGACACCCAGGCGCTGGTCGACGCCGCCGCGCCCGACATGTCGGACACCAAGGGCAACATCAGCGCCGAGAACGGCAACGCGGTCTACACCGCCGTCGAGTGCGCCGACGCCAAGTGGCCCACCAGCTGGAAGAAGTGGGACCGGGACAACACCCGGCTCAACAAGAACAACCCGTTCATGACGTGGGCCAACGCCTGGATGAACCTGCCGTGCGCCACCTGGCAGACCAAGCAGCAGACCCCGGTCGAGGTCAGGACCGGCAAGGGTCTGCCGCCCGTCCTGATCGTCCAGAGCACCCGGGACGCCGCCACGCCGTACCAGGGCGCCGTCTCGCTGCACCAGCGCTTCAAGGGCTCGCGCCTGATCACCGAGAAGGACGCGGGTTCGCACGGCGTGACCGGTCTGGTCAACCCGTGCATCAACACGCGGGTCGAGGCCTACTTCCTGACCGGCAAGGTCGACAGCGCCGATGTGACGTGCGCCCCGCACGCCACGCCGAAGCCGTAACACCGAAGGACAGCTGAGCTTGGGGGCGGCCGGGAACTCCGGCCGCCCCCTCGCGTTCTCCCTCAGCGCCGCGCCGCCCGTCATGGAGTCGTGCGGGGTGGGAACGGCGCCGGAGACGGGCGCAGGCCCGCCTCGGTGACGATCCGTCCGGCCGGCTGCCGGGCGTGGCCGCCGTCGTACGCCACCATGTCCACCAGGACGTCGCTGATCGCCAGGGGCAGGGGACTGTGCCCCGCGGATCCGCTGTCAGCCGAGCAGCCTGGGGAACTTTCCGGCCGCCTCGGCCTTCACCTCGGCCGCGTACCGGTCCACGTACTCCTGCCCGGACAGCTCCAGGATCTTGTACATCAGCTCGTCGGTGGCGGCCCGCAGCACCGCCTTCTGGTTCTCCATCCCGGCATAGCGGGAGAAGTCGAGCGGCTCGCCGAAGCGGATGGTGACCCGCCGGATCTTCGGCACCACCTGGCCGGGCGGCTGGATCTCGAAGGTGCCGACCATCGCGCAGGGGATCACCGGGACCCCCGCCCTGATCGCCATCACGGCGACCCCGACCTTGCCCTTGTAGAGGCGTCCGTCGTGCGAGCGGGTGCCCTCCGGGTAGATGCCCAGCAGCTCGTCCTTGGCCAGCACCCCGAGGCCCTCGCGGATCGCCGCCTGCCCGGCCTCCTTGCCGGAGCGGTCCACCGGGATCTGCCCGACCGCGCGGAAGAAGGCGGCCGTGAGCCGGCCCTTGACGCCGGGCCCGGTGAAGTACTCCTGCTTGGCGAGGAAGGTGATGCGCCGCTTGAGCATCACCGGCATCAGGAAGTGGTCGGAGAAGGACAGATGGTTGCCCGCGACGATCGCGGCCCCCTCGTCCGGGACGTGCTCAAGACCCTCGATCCTCGGCCGGAAGAGCAGCTTGAGCAGCGGCCCCAGAAGGGCGTACTTGAGCACGTAGTACAGCAACGCACCAGCTCCTCACTCGGCCCGCCCGCCGGGCCGCCGCTCAGGCGCTGCGCGAAGCCGCCATGCCCACCGTCGCCAGGCCGAGGACCACCCAGCCGAACCAGAGCCAGCCGCTGCTGCCGAGCGCCACCGTGTAGGCAGTGATCATCACCAGCGCCACGACGGTGAGCACCACCATCGCCTTCGTCGTGCCGGGCATGGGGTCCCCTTCCTCCCGGCCGCTGCCGTGGAGTCCATGGTCGCCCCCAGGGGGCCCGCCGCGCCAGAGGGGCGCACCGGGCGTTACCGCCCGCGTGCGTCGAGCGACGCCAGATAGGCGTTGTAGGCGGCCAGCTCCTTGTCCCCGTCGCGGTCGGCGGCCCGGTCCTGCCGCTTCGCCTCGCGCTTCTCGGTGGCGTACCACTGGAAGACGAGCGCGATCAGGACGACCACGGACGGGATCTCGCTGAACGCCCAGGCGATGCCGCCGGCCGCCTCCTGGTCGGCGAGCGCGTCGATGCCGAGCGAGGAGGGCGGGTTCTTGTACGTGCCGACCATCGGCTGGGTCGCCATCATCAGGGCGATACCGAAGAAGGCGTGGAAGGGCATGCCCGCGAAGAGCTCCAGCATCCGCATGATGTAGCCGGGGCGGTGCGGGCCCGGGTCCACGCCCATGATCGGCCAGAAGAAGATCAGGCCGACCGCGAGGAAGTGGACCATCATCGCGGCATGGCCGGTCTTCGAGCCCATCAGGAAGTCGAAGAGCGGGCTGAAGTACAGCGCGTACAGGCTCGCGATGAACATCGGGATGGTGAACGCGGGATGCGTGATCACCTTCAGATAGCGGCTGTGGAGGAGCGCGAGCAGCAGCTCACGCGGGCCCTTGCGCCCGCGCCCGGCCACCGGCAGCGCGCGCAGCGTCAGCGTCACCGGCGCGCCGAGCAGCAGCAGGATCGGCGAGAGCATGCTGATGACCATGTGCTGGACCATGTGCACGCTGAACATGACCATGCCGTAGTCGTTGAGCTTCGTGCACATCACCAGGGCGATGCTCAGCACACCCAGGGTCCAGAAGACCAGCCGGCTCACCGGCCAGCTGTCGCCGCGCCTGCGCAGCCGCAGCACCCCGTAGCCGTACAGGCCGAGGCCCGCGACACAGCCGATCAGGAAGAACGGGTCCATGGACCACTCGAGGCCGCGCCCCAGCGTGAACGGCGGCAGATCCATGGTCATGCCGTGCCCGCTGTGATCCATCCGCTGACTCCTGATTTCGTACCGGTTGTCCGCACCCAGAGTAGAGCCGCCCCCGGTCGCGTTCGCGACCGGGGGCGGCCCGTGGAGTCCGGAACCAGGCGCTCCTCAGAGCACGCACTCCGCCTCGGAGTAGCGCTCGGCGGGGACGGTCTTGAGCGTCGCCGTCGCCTCGGCGAGGGGGACCATGGTGATGTCGGTGCCGCGCAGCGCGGTGAGCATCCCGAACTCGCGGCGGTGCACGGCCTCCACCGCGTGCCAGCCGAACCGGGTGGCAAGGACGCGGTCGTACGCGGTCGGGGTGCCGCCGCGCTGGACGTGGCCGAGGATGACCGCGCGGGCCTCCTTGCCCAGGCGCCGCTCCAGCTCGACGGAGAGCTGGCTGGCGACCCCGGCGAAGCGCTCGTGGCCGTAGATGTCGGTGCTGCCCACGTCGAAGCGCATCGAGCCCTCGCGCGGCTTGGCGCCCTCGGCGACCACCACGATCGCGAACTTCTTGCCCGCCGAGAAGCGGCGGCCGACCAGCTCGGTGAGCTCGTCGATGTCGAAGGGGCGCTCGGGCACCACGATCGCGTGGGCGCCGGCGGCCATCCCGGAGTGCAGGGCGATCCAGCCGGTGTGGCGGCCCATGACCTCGACGATCAGCACGCGCTGGTGCGACTCGGCGGTCGTCTTCAGCCGGTCCAGGGCCTCGGTGGCCACGCCCACGGCCGTGTCGAAGCCGAAGGTGACGTCGGTGGAGGCGATGTCGTTGTCGATGGTCTTCGGCACGCCGACGATGGGCAGACCGGCCTCGGACAGCAGATGAGCCGCCTTGAGCGTGCCCTCCCCGCCGATCGGGATGATCGCGTCGAGGCCGAGCTCGGCGACATGGCCCCGGGCGCGCTCCACGCCGTCGCGCAGATGCGCGGGCTGGACACGGGAGGAGCCGAGGATCGTGCCGCCGAGGGCGAGGATGCCGCCGACCGCGTCGAGGTCGAGCTTGCGGTAGTCGGCCTCCAGGAGACCCTTCCAGCCGTCGTGGAAACCGATGACCTCGTCGCCGTGGTCCACCACCGCGCGGTGCACGACGGAACGGATGACGGCGTTGAGGCCGGGGCAGTCGCCGCCGGAGGTGAGCACACCAATTCGCATTGCCCGGAAAACCTTTGCAACGTGGGCCGACGACCGGACCACGTCGTCCGGTTGGATCCCCGCCACCCTACCGGCGCAGGGTGGCGGGGCCGAATCAGACGTCCGACTGATGGACGTCGGAGGAACGTACGAGCGCCGTACTCAGATGTGCGGTCCGGGTCAGGCGGGCTGGGTCGCGGAGGCGATGCGCTCGGCGCGCAGTGCCTCGTACCACCGGTCGTCGGTCGGCGGCAGCGCGTTCACATCGAGGGCCAGCTTCAGCAGCAGGTCCGCGATCTGCGGGTTCCGCGCCAGCACGGGACCGTGCATGTACGTGCCGAACACCGTCTCGTTGTACGCGCCCTCGGTGCCGTCGCCGGTGCCGTTGCCCCGGCCCAGGCGGACCCGGGCGAACGGCCGGGCCGTGGGGCCCAGGTGCGTGATGCCCTGGTGGTTCTCGAAGCCGGTCAACTGCGGAAGACCCAGGCGCTCGTCGATGTCGCCCAGCACGTCACCGACGCACCGCTCGCCCTCGCCGCGGGTGGAGACCACGTCGAGCAGACCGAGGCCGGGCTCGCGCTCGCCGAGGTCGTTGATGAACTCGTGGCCCAGGATCTGGTACCCGGCGCAGACCGAGAAGATGATCGCGCCGTTGGCGGCGGCGCGCTGGAGGCCGCCGTCGCGGCGCAGCCGCTCGGCCGCGAGCCGCTGCGGCCGGTCCTCGCCGCCGCCGATCAGGTAGATGTCGCCGGACGACGGCACCGGCTGGTCGCTGCGGACGTCGAGGCGGGCCACGTCCAGGCCGCGCTGACGGGCCCGGCGCTCCACGACCAGCGCGTTGCCCTGGTCGCCGTAGGTGCTCAGCAGGTCGGGGTAGACCCACACGAGGCGCAGGCTGTTGTCGCTCATGCTCGCTTGCTCCTTAAGGGTCTCAGTTGCCGACCGTGCGGCGTACGTCCTGGAAGGCGGTGTAGTTGGCGATCAGCTCGATCTGGCCGGGGGGCGCGAGCTGGACGCACTCCGCGAGGCTCTCGCAGACCCGGAAGTCCAGGTTCGCGACCTCCAGGCGGACCGCCAGGTCCAGCTTGCGGTCACCGATGACGAAGATCGGGTGACCGGCCAGCCGGGTGTAGTCGACGTCCCACAGCCACGAGGTGTCCGTGCCGTCGGCGCCGCGGGCGTTGACGGAGAGGATCACCGGCGTCGGCGGCGGGTCGATCAGGGAAAACGTTTCGAGCCAGCCCGCCGGGTTCTTCGCCAGCAGCAGCCGCAGCTCACGGCCCTGGAACGAGACGACGTCATAGCGACCGGCGACCGCCTGCACCTGGTACATCCGCTCCAGGGCGACCTGCGGCGGCACCCCGAAGACCGCGGCGACCGCAGCGGAGGTGGCGGCGTTGGCCTTGTTGGCGCGGCCGGGCAGCTGGAGGTGGATCGGCCAGGCCGAACCGTGCGGGTCCAGGACGTAGTCGCCGCTGAGCACCCAGCTCGGGGCGGGGCGGCGGAAGCCGCACTCACCGCAGAACCAGTCGTCGCCGGGGCGCTGCATCACACCGCCGCAGGCCGGGCACGACCAGGCGTCGTCCTTCCACTCCTGGCCGGCCGCCACCCACACCACGTTGGGGGAGGAGGACGCCGCCCAGACGACCAGCGGGTCGTCGGCGTTGGCGATCACCACGGCCTTGGTGCCCTGGAGCCCCTCGCGCCACTTCTCCGCGAGCATCCGGGTCTCGGCGGCCCGGTCGAGCTGGTCACGGCTCAGGTTGAGCAGTGCGATCGCCTTGGGCGTCACATCGCGAGCGACTCCCGAGAGGTACTTCTCGTCCACCTCGATCACGCCGAAGCGGGCGTCCGAGCCGCCCGCCAGGGCCGAGGTGATGCCCGCGGGCATGTTGGCGCCCAGCGCGTTGGACACCACCGGGCCGCTGGCCCGCAGCGCCTCGGCGATGAGCCGGGTCGTCGTCGTCTTGCCGTTCGTCGCCGAGACCAGGACCACGTCCAGGTGGGTCGCCAGCCGCCCCAGCAGATCGGGGTCCAGCTTGAGCGCCACCCGGCCGCCGATCACCGATCCACTGCCCCGCCCCGCCGCGCGCGACACCGCCGCAGCGGCCTTGCCCGCCGTCACGGCGAGCTTGGCCCGCGGTGACAGCGGCTCCGCGTTGCCTGCCATCGTCCTTGATCCTCCTTGCGCCTGGGTCGGACCTCAGCCTATCGAGATCCGGACAGCGGCCCGAACCGCGCCACCACCGGCGCGGCTCCGGGTGGCCCGGAACGTACGCTTGCGGCCATGCGCCACCGTCCGATTCCCGGCAGTTCCGGCACCGTACGAGAGATGTCTCTCCTCGGTGACCCGGCCCTGCACGCCCCCTGTGAGCCCGTCAGCGACTTCGGTCCGTCCCTGGCCCGACTGGTCGAGGACCTCTTCGCGACGATGTACGCGGCGCGGGGGGTGGGCCTCGCGGCCAATCAGATCGGCGTGGGCCTGCGGGTGTTCGTCTACGACTGCCCGGATGACGAGGACGTCCGCCACCTCGGGCACCTCGTCAACCCGCGCCTGGTGTCGACGGACGGCATCGTGGTCCGCGGCCCCGAGGGCTGTCTCTCGCTGCCGGGCCTGGAGGCCGGTACCGAGCGGTACGACGAGGCGGTGGTGGAGGGGTGGACGGTCTCGGGGGAGCC
>NZ_JBJHPC010000283.1:0-9169 GCF_045257485.1 Streptomyces sp. YS-3
CCCCAGGGGCGCGGGGAACTGCGCGAGCAACCCAGCACGGCCTGCAGATGACAGCGGACCCAAGGGGCGCGGGGAACTGCGCGACCGGCCCACCACCGGCCCGCAGGTGAGAGCGGACCCAGGGGCGCGGGGAACTGCGCGACCAGCCCCCACCGGCCCGCAGGTGAGAGCGGCCCTAGGGGCGCGGGGAACTGCGCGAGCAACCCAGCACGGCCTGCAGATGACAGCGGACCCAAGGGGCGCGGGGAACTGCGCGAGCAAGAGGCGGCCCCGCCCCCTCCCGGCCCCCGGAGGGTTTAGGGAAGGGGCGGGGTGGGGGCTACCCCCGCAATTCCTCCCCCACCAGCTCCGCAATCTGCACCGCGTTCAACGCCGCCCCCTTACGAAGGTTGTCGTTGGACAGGAACAGCGCGAGACCGTTCTCCACGGTCTCGTCCACCCGGATCCGCCCCACATACGACGCGTCCTTCCCCGCGGCCTGCAACGGCGTCGGAATCTCCGAGAGCTCCACCCCGGGCGCCGAGCCGAGCAGCTCGTACGCCCGCTCCACCCCGATCGGCCGCTCGAAGCGCGCGTTCACCTGGAGCGAGTGCCCGGAGAAGACCGGCACCCGGACGCACGTGCCGGAGACCTTCAGCTCCGGGATGCCCAGGATCTTGCGGGACTCGTTGCGGAGCTTCTGCTCCTCGTCCGTCTCGAACGAGCCGTCGTCCACGATCGACCCCGCCAGCGGCAGCACGTTGAAGGCGATCGGCCGCTTGTAGACACCGGGCTCGGGGAACCTCACCGACTCCCCGTCGAAGGCCAGCTGGTCCGCCGTCTCGGCCACCGCGCACGCCTGCGTGTGCAGCTCCGCCACGCCCGCGAGGCCCGAGCCCGACACCGCCTGGTAAGTGGTGGCGACCATCGCGGTCAGCCCGGCCTCCTCGTGGAGGGGGCGCAGCACCGGCATCGCGGCCATCGTGGTGCAGTTCGGGTTGGCGATGATCCCCTTGGGGCGGTTCTTGATCGCCTCGGGGTTCACCTCGGACACCACCAGCGGCACCTCGGGGTCACGCCGCCAGGCGGAGGAGTTGTCGATCACGACGGCGCCCTGTCCGGCCACCTTCTCCGCCAGCGCGCGCGAGGTCGCCCCGCCCGCCGAGAAGAGCACGATGTCCAGGCCCGTGTAGTCGGCCGTGGACGCGTCCTCGACGGTGATCTCCCGGCCCTCCCACGTGAGGGTGGAGCCCGCGGACCGCGCGGAGGCGAACAGGCGCAGCTCGTCGACCGGGAACTTCCGCTCGGCGAGGATGCTCCGCATGACTCCGCCGACCTGTCCGGTGGCTCCGACGATTCCGACCCTCACAGTGACTCCTTCGGTACGCGCGGGGACGCGCATGTACGGCACGGGCGCTTCCATCATGCGTCGGCGCCCGGCGGACTTGTCCAATCCATTGTCCGGGGTGTGGGACGGCCCGGACGGTGTCAGCGGGAGACCCCTTCCCTCTTGTGACGAGTTCATGGCGGCTCTGTTGCATCCGCCCCGGAATACGCCCGCACGGCCCTTTCGCTGGTTACGGTCCTGCCGTCCGGTCGATAAACGATCATCGGAAACCGTATTCCGGAGGAGCCCCCGTGCGCGCATCCCGCCGCAGCAGAGTCATAGCGGTCCTGGCCGCAGCCCCCGTACTCCTGGCCGCGGCCGGTCCCGCCGCCGCCCACCCGCACGCGGGGAAGGACCCGCACCGGCAGGCCGAGCGGCTCGCCAGGAAGCTGGTCGCGCGGACGTCGGGGGAGAGCGCCTACCGCCATCTGGAGGAGTTCCAGAGGATCGCCGACGCCCACGGCGGCAACCGCGCCGCGGGCACCCCCGGCTTCGACGCGTCGGCCGCGTACGTCTACGGCGAGCTCAAGAAGGCCGGGTACGACGTCGCGTACCAGGACTTCGACATCCACGAGTCGAAAACCCTGCGCGAGAAGCTCACCGTCGGCGCGCCCGGGCCGCGCGAGCTGAAGACCACCGCCTTCGACTTCAGCAGGGCGACCCCGGCCGGCGGTCTCACCGCGCAGGTCAAGGCGGCCCGTGTCGACGCCACCCCGGGCTGCGAACCCGCCGACTACGCGTCGGACACCTTCACCGGCAGGATCGCCCTGGTCAAGCGCGGCAGCTGCACCTTCCAGCAGAAGGAGGCCGTCGCGGCCCGGGCGGGCGCGGCGGGGATCATCCTCTACAACCACTCCGGTGACGCCCCCGTCCACGGCACCGTCGGCGACCCGGCCGAGGCGCACATCCCGGCCGTGGGCATCTCACTCGCCGACGGGGAGGCGCTGGCGGCCCAGGTCGCCAGGGGAGAAGTCACCGTCACCCTGGACGTCGCCACCGAGGCGGTCGCCCACAGGACCCGCAACGTCGTCGCGCAGACCAGGACCGGCGACCCGGACCACGTGGTCGCCCTCGGCAGCCATCTGGACTCGGTGAAGGCCGGCCCCGGCATCAACGACAACGGCTCCGGCTCGGCCGGTCTCCTGGAGGTGGCGCTCAGGCTCGCCGAGGAGACCAAGCAGACCCGCAAACACCCCAAGCCCCTCGCCAACAAGGTGCGCTTCGCCTGGTGGTCGGGCGAGGAGCTGGGCCTGCTGGGGTCCGAGCACTACGTCAAGTCCCTGACGCGGACGCAGAAGCAGCAGATCAAGCTGTACCTGAACTTCGACATGATCGCCTCACCCAACCCGGCCGAGCTGGTCTACGACGGCGACGACTCCGACCGCACCGGCGCGGGCGCGGGCCCGGCCGGTTCCGCCCAGATCGAGCGGCTCATCAACGGCTACCTCGACACCGCGCGCGTCCCGCACTGGGGCACCGACTTCGACGGCCGCTCCGACTACGGCCCGTTCATCGAGCAGGGCATCCCGGCCGGCGGCACCTTCACCGGCGCCGAGGGCCTCAAGACCGAGGAGCAGGCGGCCGGGGCGGGCGGCGCGGCGGGCAAGCCGTACGACGCCGACTACCACGCGGCCGGTGACACCCTGAAGAACATCGACCGCAGGTACTTCGACCTCAACATCGACGTCATCGCCCACGCGGTCGGCACCTACGCCCAGGATCTGAGCTCCCTCAAGGGATGAGCCGCGGGCCGGGAGGACAGAGGAAGGGGCCCGGCGTTCTTCCCGAACGCCGGGCCCCTCCCGTCACCGCTCACTCAACCGTTACGGCGTGACCTTCTCGATCACGACGCTGCCGGTGCCCGCGGCCGTGCCGTGCGCGTTCACCAGCTTGACCTCGCCGAAGAACTGGCGTCCCTCGGGAGCCGCGCCGGCCACCACGACCTGCGCGCCGACGGTCGCCGTGGCGCCGTTGGCCAGCTTGACCGCCTTCGACTCGTCGACCTTGACGGTGCCGAGCGACGGCGCGTAGTACACGTCGCGGTAGTTGTACGTGGTCGTACCGGACGGGACCGCGTAACCCGCGACCTGGATCGTGTACGTACCGGCGGCCGGCTTCAGCAGGCTGACGGCCTCCTCGGAGTCGCCGTCCGCGGACGAGCCGACCTGCACGCCGTCCTTGAGGACCGCGAGGTCCAGGTCGGCCGCGGTGTCCGAGACGCCGCCGATGGCGACGTCGAGGCGCTCCACGCCCTCGCCGATGGTCAGCGTGCTCGTCTGGACCTCACCGGCCTTGATGGTCGGCCTGGCCACCTTCGCGGAGCCGAGCGAGCCGCCCTTGAGCTTGCCGTCGATGGCCGCGAACCCGTTGGTGACCTTCCACTCGACCGGGGCCGAGGCGCCGATCTTCGCCTCCGGCACGGTCTTCACCGCCGGGTCGAAGGCGGCACCGAGCACCGCCACGTCCAGCTTGTACGGGTTGTCGAGGTACGGCGACGTCCGGCGCGACTCGACCTCGATCTCCCACACACCGGCCTGCGGGTCCGCGTAGGAGCGCAGGTCGGGGCGGCAGGTGTTGGCCGGGTTGTCGTAGTTGGGGTAGCAGTTGGGCGTCCCGGTGTCGTCGACCGGCACACCGTAGGGGTGGATCGCGATGAACCGGGTCTGGCTGCCCGAGCGCAGCGCGCCCATGGAGACCTCAAGGGCCTTGGCGCCCGCCGGGACGGTCACGAAGTACGACTTGGTGCTGTTGCGCTGCACCGAGGACGAGTCCGTGAAGGTGTACCCCGAGTTCCCGGCCTGCGCCAGCGGCTTGGAGACGATCACGGTGGCGAGGATCTGCTGGTCCACACCCTCGGTCCGCTTGTCGTCGACCTCCAGGATGGCGCTGTGCACGCCCGCCGACTTCGGCTGCGCCTGCACCTTGACGGTGACCGGCGTGTTCAGCTCCAGCGCGATCTGGTCCTTGCCGAGGATCTTGAAGGTGCCGTCGTTGTTCCTGAACGACAACTTGTGCTTCACGGCCTTGTCCGGGCCCGTGGTGCGGGTGACGGTGACGTCGTACGTCCGCTTCTCGCCCGTCTTGAGGCCGCCCTCGCGGTCGTAGACGCCGGTGCCGAAGCCCGGCGTCTTCAGCGCGGAGTCGAGCGCGGTCCGCACCGGCGCCTTGACGGTGTACTCGTGGGCCGTCGCACCGTCCTGGATCGCGTCCCAGGCGTCGACGATGTCGATCAGGCCCGCGCCCTCGGCGTACGCCTGAACGCCCTTGATGTGCTTGGCCGTCGACGTCAGCGCGGTGCGCAGGTCGGCCGGGGCCAGGTCCAGGTGCTTCTGCCTGGCGGCCGACAGCAGCAGGGCCGCGGCGCCCGTCGCCTGCGGCGAGGCCATCGAGGTGCCCTGGAGCATCGAGTAGCCGGCCGGCAGCGAGTAGCCCGACTCCTTGACCGGGGAGCCCGGCAGCCACGTCTGCGTGGTGTTGATCGCGGCGCCCGGCGCCGACAGCGTCGGGGTGAAGCCGCCGTCCTCACGCGGACCGCGCGAGGAGAACGGCATCATGTCGTACTTCTTCGACACGTTGGAGCCGTAGTTGGCGGCCCAGGTCTGCTGCGAGATGCTCGCGCCGACCGAGATGACGTGGTCGGCCAGGCCGGGGTCGCCGATGGTGTTGACGCCCGGGCCCTCGTTGCCGGCCGAGATGACCAGCTGGACGCCGTAGGTGTCGATGAGGCGCTTGTAGAGCTCCGCGCGCGCGTTGCTGCCGTCGTTGAGCGCCGGCAGTCCGCCGATCGACATGTTGACGATGTCGACGTGGCGGTTGGTGACCAGGTCGATCATGCCCTCGGTCAGCGCGATGTTGGTGCAGCCGCCGGACCAGTTGCAGGCCCGCGAGGAGACGATCTTGGCGCCGGGGGCGGCGCCGCTCATCTTGCCGCCGAACAGCCCGTTGGCGGCGGTGATGCCGGCCACGTGGGTGCCGTGCTCGGACTCGATGATGCCGATGTTGACGTAGTCGGAGGTGTGCCCGGCCGCGTCGTACTTCACGTTCTTGCGGATCTCGACGGTGAACGGCATCCGCTCGGCGACGTCGGTGACGGGGTTGTCCGTACCGAAGTAGCCGACCTGGTAGCCGTCCTTGTACGGCTTCATGGCCTCGTCGTCGGTGAAGTCACCGTTGTTGTTGAGGTCCACCCGCACGGTCTGGGCCACCGGGTCGTAGAGCACGCCCCAGGTGTCGGTGGTGTCGCCGTCGCGGTTCACGTCACCCTTGGCGTCGCCGCCCGCGGTGACCTTCTCCGAGAACAGGCTCACGTCGTAGCTGCCCGCGGGGGCCTTCCAGGTGCGGCCCTGGTAGGTGAACTCCGGTCCGGAGACGGCGGTGTTCATCCGGCGCCAGGTGCCGTCGGCGTCGGCGACCGGGTCGGTCGCGGTGACCCAGTCGACGATCTTGCGCTCGCCGGTGGTGGTCTTCTGGAGCGCCGGGTGGCCCAGGTCCACGCCGGAGTCCAGGACGCCGATGGTGATGCCGCGGCCGTCGGCCTTGGGGTGCTGCTTGACGAAGTCGACCGCGCCCGTCTCGAAGGACGGGTTGTACGGGTTCTTCGCGGGCGTGTCCTTGCCCGGCGCCGGGTACGAGCCCGAGAGCGACCGGCGCGGGGCGGCGGCGCCCTTGGCGCTGTCGGCCGACGGGGTCGGGTCGTCCAGCTGGATCTCCTGCTTGAGGTCGATCCCGTGGACGGAGGGCAGCTTGGCAGCGGCCTTCAGGGCGGACTCGGCGGTGCCGGTCGGCAGGGTGGC
Organism: Streptomyces sp. YS-3; assembly: GCF_045257485.1. Classification (NCBI taxonomy): domain Bacteria; kingdom Bacillati; phylum Actinomycetota; class Actinomycetes; order Kitasatosporales; family Streptomycetaceae; genus Streptomyces; species Streptomyces sp. YS-3. Next base: position 6,160 of record NZ_JBJHPC010000283.1, read on the forward strand.
CCGGACGTAGCCGAGCTTGTCGTCGGTCTTGCCGACGGTCGCGCCGGGCACCGAGTCGAGCTGGTTCGAGACGGCGCCGGTGGCGCCGGGGGCGGTGGCGACCATCACGGTGACGGTCTTCTCGCCCGTGGCCCGGGCCTCGGCGAGCCGCTGCTCGTCGGCGGCGCCGAGCTTGTCGGCCGGGGACTTCGCCGGCGTGGACTTCACCGGGGCGGGAGTGGGATCGGCCGTTTCCGCGGCGAAGACGGGGGCCGCGCCCGCGGTGATGAGCGCGGCCACCAGGCCTGCCGCGGCCACTATTCGGGCCGTGCGTCTAGCGCCGGGTATGGCGCGCGGCGATTCGGAGGTCATCTGCATCCCTAGTGGTCAGAAAGGGTCCGGAATACGGTGCCGGATGACCGCTGAGCATTTCCTATATGACCGTTGTTTGTGGAGAGTTGACCGAGCCCGGAATCGGACATGGCGGGATCCCGCCATACGCCATCGGGGCCGAGACGGGGTGAACCGGGGCGAACCAGCACGCGCGGACACGGGCGCGGTGACGGCACGCCGTCGCACGGTTGCCGCCCGCGGCCGTCGAGCACCGGCCGAGGAGCCCTGAGCGCACGGCTCCCGCGCGCACGGCCCCGCGCACCGGCCCCCGGGCACGGCACCGGCTTCCGTACGGGACCCGGGATTCGGCCGAAACCCGCTCAACCCCGTCCCGCCGGGCAACTCCGCCGCCGGCGGCCGGGTCCTGTCCGCCGACGGCGCCGCCCTGGGCGCCGCGGGCACCAGGAGAGCGCATGCCGGTACGTACGGGCAGGAGAGTCAGGACCGCCGCCCTCGGGATGGCCGTCGCCGCGGGGATCACCGCGACCGTGTGCGTGGCCCCGGCCTCGGCGCGGGACGCGGCGTCCGAACCGTCCCACCGGGCCACCCGGCAGGCGATGGACGCGGCCGTGCGGGACGGGGTGCCGGGGGTGGTCGGGACCGCCCAGGACGGCGGGCGCGTCTGGAACGGGGACGCGGGCGTCGCCGATCTGCGCACCGGCCGCGAGCGGCGCGCCGAGGACCGCTACCGGGTCGGCTCGATCACCAAGTCGTTCGTGGCCACCGTGGTCCTCCAGCTGGAGGCCGAGGGCAGGCTGAGCCTGGACGACACGGTGGACCACTGGCTGCCGGGCGTGGTCCGCGGCAACGGCCACGACGGCACGAAGATCACCCTGCGCATGCTCCTCAACCACACCAGCGGCATCCACAACTACTCCGAGGACGAGGCCTTCGGGCAGCGGGTCTTCAGCACGGACTTCCTGCGCCACCGCTACGACACGTACACCCCGCGGCAGTTGACGGACATCGCGATGCGGCACGCCCCGGACTTCGAGCCGGGCACCTCCTGGCACTACTCCAACACCAACTTCATCCTGGCCGGCATGGTGATCGAGAAGGCCACCGGCCACTCCTACGCCACCGAGATCGAACGCCGCGTCCTGCGCCCCCTCGGCCTGCGCTCCACCTCGCTGCCCGGAACCGACGCCCGGATGCCCGGGCCCAGCGGCCGGGCCTACTCCAAGCTGTCCGAGAAGACGACCGGCACGACGTACGACGTGACCGCGCTCAACCCCTCGATGGGGGGCTCGGCCGGTGAGATGGTGTCGGACTCCGCCGATCTGAACCGCTTCTACCGGGCCCTGATCACCGGCGCACTGCTGCCGCCGCGCCAGCTGAAGGAGATGACCACCACCGTCCCGGTGGGGCCCGAATCCCCGGACAACCGCTACGGGCTTGGTCTGATGACGACCCGGCTGCCCTGCGGCACCGAGGTCTGGGGCCACGACGGCGGCATCCACGGCTCCACGTCGGTGGCGGTCACGACGAAGGACGGGCGCCACTCGCTGGCGTTCAACTTCAACAACGACTGGTCCGGCGACGCCTCGGCGGTCGTACGCGCGGAGTTCTGCGGCACGGCACCGGTGGCCAAGCCCATGAAGTGACCGTGCGGTGCTCCCCCGTTCACTGGGGGAGCACCACCACATACGCGGCGGGCTCCCGGTCCGTCGACGCCATCAGGGCGGTGCGGACCACCGTCGCCTGCTGCTCCATCGACTCGCGCAGCTTCCTCGGCGTGAGGTGGACGACGGTGATCCCCAGCCGCTCCAGCGTCTCGCGCTTGCGGGCGTACTCGCTCCACAGGTCGTCCTCGGCCCCCTCCTCGCGCCGGCGGCCCTGGCGCGGCGCCCGGGTGTCGAGCTCCACCGCGACGGCCTGGTCCGGCCAGTAGGCGTCCACGCCCCCGATGTGCGGCCCGCCCGGCAGCCGCAGGTCCACGTTCCACAGCGGGTCGGGCAGACCGTGGGCGCGCACCATCTCGTAGAGGCGGCCCTCGGCGATGGCCCGGCCCTCGGCGAGCAGCGAGTCCACCGCGTCCACCACATGCGCCCGCGTCAGCAGCCGCGCCCGTGTCAACTCCCGTACCAGGGCCGCCGGTTCGCAGTGGCCGCCGCGTACGGCCTCGGTGAGCAGCCGGCGTACCGCCTGGGCGTCGGTGAGCTCGTCCACCGCGTCCGCCAGCGCCCTCGGCACCGGCGCCACCGGCACCCCGTCCACCGGCTCCGGCACCGGCATCACCGGCGTCCGCACCAGCCGCACCCAGCCGGTCGAGCGCAGCCGCCGGGTGCGCGGCACCAGGACGTCGATCCGGTCGAGGGAGAGCAGCGGGGGAGCGGAGGAGAAGCGGTGCAGGGCGAGCGCGGCGAGACCGGTGACGACCGCGTCGACGGGCGCGGCGTGCGCCTGGCCCTGGGCGGGGACCGCCCTGGCGCGTTCGGGGGCCGGGCGCCCCGCGTAGAGCAGGGCCGCGTGCAGCCGCTCCTCCCCGGTGGGCGGTCCGGGGTGCAACACGTAGACGCCGGGCAGCAGTTGCTGCCAGGGGCCGCCGGGGCGGCACTGGGCGGCGGCGGTGGCGGCCGGGACGCCGTGGGCGCGCAACTGGGCGGCGGAGTAGACGCGGCGCTGCACCTCGGTGAGG
>NZ_JBJHPC010000284.1:0-9128 GCF_045257485.1 Streptomyces sp. YS-3
CTGTGCGCCCGTCAGTCCGAACGCCGAGACATCGCCCGACGGCGTCACGGACCCGCCCGCCCCGAGCACCACCACGGCCGCCGTCATCGGCCCCAGGGCCCCGGCCGCGTCGGCGCCGAGCAGATGCAGCCCGAGCGCCGCGACCCCCGCCATGGCGACCAGCGCCCAGCTGACCGACGCGACGGAGGACAGCAGGACATCGCCCCAGGGGACGGCCCCGGGCGCCCCGGGCGCCCCTCGCGACTCCATCGCAACCGGCGCCCCGGGTTCCCCGGAGGCCCCTTTCCCGCCCCTGTCGCCCATGGTCACCAGGCCCCCCGGGAGTCGTCCAACCTGTCTGGGTTGTCCCATTCGCGCATGATCCGTGCGCAGTCATGGGTGCTTACTACTTTCCGGGCGCGTTTCACCTGAGTCAACGGCGCGCGCGTACACGCCTGTTGCCGGACTGGGACAGGTCTGTGCACGTTATTCACAAGGGGCGGGTTTCGGATACGAGCCCGGGCCTGAAATAGTTCCCCACGATGTTCGCCATCCCTAGACTCCCTGTATCGGGGGATTGCTCGGGGGACAACAAGTGGGGCATGGAGTGCCGGAACTCGTACTGGAATTGAATGGCAGGACCTGGACGCTCGACGCGTCCCGGTCGTACACCCTCGGACGTGATCCGCAGGGAGACATGGTGATCGACGACGCCAGGGTCTCCTGGCGGCACGCCACGATCAGCTGGGGCGGCCGGAGTTGGGTCATCGAGGACCACGGCAGCACCAACGGCACCTATGTGCAGGGTCAGCGGATCCACCAGATGGAAATAGGCCCGGGCTCCTCGGTGCACCTGGGCAACGCGACGGACGGCCCGCGGCTGAATCTCACCGTCGCGCCGGCCGCCGCCGCGGCCCCGGCCGGGGCCGCCGCGTACAGCGCGCCGGCCGCCGCCCAGCAGGCCCCGCAGCAGGCTCCGCCGCAGCAGCCCCAGCACGGCGGCGCCGGCTGGGCCCCGCAGCAGCCCCAGCAGCCGGTCCCGCAGCAGCAGGTTCCGCAGCAGGCGCCCCAGCAGGCCTGGCAGCAGCCGGTCCCGCAGCAGGCGCACGCCCAGGCCCCGCACGCCCCGGCCCCGCACGCCCAGCACCCGCACGCCCAGGTCCCGCCGCAGGGCCSCGGTCCGGCGGCGGGCGCGTCGGCGGCCTACGGCGACCGCAGCCCCACCACGTTCCACCAGTTCTCCCTCGGCCGGGTGATGCACATCGGCCGTGCGCTGGAGAACGAGCTGGTCGTCTCCGACCTCCAGGTCTCGCGCCACCACGCCGAGTTCCACTCGACGCCCGACGGGCGCATGGAGATCCGCGACCTCGGCTCGCACAACGGCACGTACGTCAACGGACAGCCGATCGCCAAGGGCGGCTCCGCGCTGCTCGGGCCGAACGACATCGTGGGCGTCGGCCACTCCACCTTCCGGATCGTCGGCGACCGTCTCGAGGAGTTCGTCGACACCGGTGACGTCTCCTTCTCGGCCCGCCACCTCACGGTGACGGTCGACGGAGGCAAGGACATCCTGAAGGACGTCTCCTTCGGCGTCCCCGAGAAGTCGCTCATCGCCGTCATCGGCCCCTCCGGCTCCGGCAAGTCCACCCTGCTCAAGGCGCTCACCGGCTACCGGCCCGCCAACCAGGGCGATGTCCTCTACGACAACCGGAACCTGTACAAGCAGTTCGCCGAGCTGCGCCAGCGCATCGGTCTGGTCCCGCAGGACGACATCCTGCACAAGGAGCTGACCGTCAAGAAGGCGCTGAAGTACGCGGCCAAGCTGCGCTTCCCCGCCGACACCACCGAGTCCGAGCGCGAGCAGCGCATCGACGAGGTGCTGCGCGAGCTCAAGCTGGACATCCACAAGGAGAAGAAGGTCACCTCCCTCTCCGGTGGCCAGCGCAAGCGCGTCTCCGTCGCCCTGGAGCTGCTGACCAAGCCGTCGCTGATCTTCCTGGACGAGCCGACCTCCGGCCTCGACCCGGGTATGGACCGCGATGTCATGCAGCTGCTGCGCGGGCTCGCCGACGACGGCCGCACGGTCCTCGTCGTCACCCACTCGGTGGCCGAGCTGGCGATCTGCGACAAGCTCCTGGTGATGGCGCCGGGTGGCTCGGTGGCGTACTTCGGTCCGCCCGAGGAGGCCCTGAACTTCTTCGGCTACGGCACCTGGGCCGATGTCTTCTCCGCCTTCGAGAACTACCGCGACTACGACTGGGCGGGCCGCTGGAAGGGCTCGCAGCACTACCAGATGTACGCCGCCGACATCGACGCCGTGGCCGCCCAGTCGGTCCAGATGCCGGCGCCGAACCAGATGCGCCCGCCCAAGCCGCAGAGCTGGGGCGCCCAGCTGTGGACGCTGATCCGGCGGTACACGTCGGTCATCGCCTCCGACAAGGGCTTCATCGGCCTGATGCTCATCCTGCCCGCCGTCCTCGGCGCGGTCAGCGTGGTCATCCCGGCGAAGTTCGGTCTGGCCCCGCCCACCGGCTCCAGCAAGTTCAACGGCGACGCCGGCACGATCATGCTGATCCTCGCGGTCGGCATGTGCTTCTCGGGCGCGGCCAACTCCGTACGAGAGCTGATCAAGGAACGGGTCATCTACGAACGGGAACGGGCCACCGGCCTCTCCCGCTCGGCCTATCTGATGTCCAAGGTGATCGTCCTCGGTGTGATCACCGCGATTCAGGGCGTCATCATCTGCGGCATCGGCTTCTCCACTCGGGACCTCCCCAAGGAGGGCCTGATCATGCCGCCGGCCGTCGAGATCTGCCTGGTGGTCATCGCCCTCGGCTTCACCTCGATGATGTTCGGCCTGGTCATCTCCTCGCTGGTGAAGACCGCCGAGAAGACCATGCCGCTGCTGGTCATGTTCGCGATCGTGCAGGTCGTCTTCACCGGCATCCTCTTCAAGGTCTACGGCTCCATCGGCCTGGAGCAGTTCGCCTGGCTGATGCCCTCGCGCTGGGCCATCGCGGGCGCCGGCTCCACGCTCGACCTCGCGCACCTGATGCCGCCGTGGGACCAGAACAAGCCCAACGACCTGGACCCGCTGTGGGAGCACTCGGCGAGCCAGTGGGGCATCAACATCACCGTGCTGATCGCCCTGGGCGTCATCTGCGGTCTCGCGGTCGCGCGCCTGCTGCGCCGCCACGAGCCGGAGGTCATGCGGAAGTAGCGGACCCGGAACGCGCCGAAGGGCGGCACCCCCACGGGGTGCCGCCCTTTCGCGTGCCGTCGGCGCCGCTCGGCGCGCGCCCGTCAGTAGGCGCCGTTGACGTTGTCCATCGAGCCGTACTTGTCGGCCGCGTAGTTGGCGGCGGCCGTGATGTTGGCGACCGGGTCGTAGATGTTCCACGACGTGCCGGCCACGTGGTACGCGTTGAAGGTCGGCTGGATGACCTGGAGCAGACCCTTCGACGGGACGCCGTTGATCGCGTTGATGTCCCAGCCGTTGATGGCGTTCGGGTTGCCGGTCGACTCGCGCATGATGTTGCGGTACAGACCGTTGTACGAACCCGGTATGCCCTTGGCCTTCATGATGTCCAGGGACTGACGGATCCAGCCGTCCAGGTTGTTGGTGTACACCGGCTTGCGGGCGGCGGCGCGGCTCGCGGCGGCCTCGGCCGCGCGCTTCTTCGCGGCGGCTTCCGCCTTGGCCTTCGCGTCGGCCTCTGCCTTCGCCTTGGCCTGGACCGCGGCCTGCTTGACGGCGGTGACGTGCTGCTTGGCGATGCTCGCCTCGACGGCCTTCGCGTTGGTACCGGCGGCGGTCACGGAGAAGGCGACGGGCTCGGCAGCCACAGCGGTACCCGACTCGCCGCTGCCCGGCAGGACCGAGAGGGCGAGCGCGGCGGCGCCGAGGGCGGCGACACCGGCAATCGAGATCTTGTGCGTCTTGTTCAGACGACTGTGACCAGGGTTGCGGGACTCGGGCATGGTTGTGGGACCTCTTCCGAACGACGGGGACGGCACACGAAAGCGCCGCGGCGGTGAGCCGCAGCGCTGTGCGACGGGAGCCATTCTTAGCGGCCGCAAAATCCTGTGGCAAAGGTGTGACGTACGAAGCGGCATAGTGGATCAGGGGCGGGGAAAAAGCGCATCCCGCCCCTGCTCGCCCCGCTCACAGGGCCCTTATTTATCCACTAAGCGGCTTCGTAAGTGATGTGCGTCCTATGCGCGGGCTCACATCGGCCCGGTAACGCTTTCACCGTGCGTTGCAAGAGCAATTCAGTGTGTAATGGCGCTCGTCCGGAAGGATGAGGTGGACGTCGCCGAACTCGTGCCAGAGGTAGAGCCCGCTCAGCGCCTCGGCGTACGCGGCGCCGATCGCCGCCCGTCCCGCCACCGCCTCCAGCATCAGCAGATGCGAGGCCTGCGGCTCGTGCAGCCCGGTCAGCAGCCCGTCCACCACACGTACCCCGCGCGCGGGCGTCACCACCAGATCCGTCCACCCCGACGCGGCCCGGACGATCCCGTCCACCCCCGCGGCCGACTCCAGCGCCCGTACGGCCGTCGTCCCCACCGCCACGATGCGACCGCCTCCCGCGCGCGCGGCGTTCACCAGCCGGGCCGTGGACACCGGCACCTCGAACCGCTCCGGGTACGGCGGCTCGTGCGCCTCCGCCGAGGCCACCCCCGTATGCAGGGTGACGGGCGCGAACTGCACCCCCCGCCGCACCAGCTCCGCGACCAGGTCCACGGTGAAGGGCCGCGCCGCGCTCGGCATCTCCGCCGAGCCCACCCCGTCCGGCGAGGGCACCGCGAAGACCGTCTGATAGGCGGAGAGCGGCTGGTCGCCCGCGGTGTACGCGTACCGGATCGGCCGCCCGTACCGCGCCAGCAGCCCCGGTACGTCCCCCCTCTCCGTACGGGCCCACCACAGCCGGTCCCCGGCGCCGCTCAGCGGCTCCTCCAGGGTCAGACGCCGCCCGTCCGGCAGCGCCACCGTCGTCCCCGCGCGCGTAGCGGTCCGCCGCCGGGTGCTGCCCGAGGGCTCCGGGGTGCGCGGCTCGACCGCCCAGCGCCCGTCCGGACCCAGCGTCGAGAAGTGCACCACCACCCGCTCACCGCCCACCGTGCCGTCCACGGCCGACGCCATGGTCGCCGAGGTGTTCACGACCAGGACGTCCCCGGCGCGCAACTGTCCGGGCAGCTCCCGGAACGCGTGATGGGAGACCTCGGTCCCGCGCGACACCAGCAGCCGTACGTCGTCCCGGCCCGAGCCGCGCACCTCGGCGGGCACCGAGGCCATCAGCTCGGGCGGCACCCGGACCGCGAGGTCCGCCGTCATCGCGCCCACCGGGCCGGGCCGCGCGTTCCCCGGGCGGCCCCGCTCACCGGGCCACCTCCACCAGCGCGGGAGCCGCGTACCGCCCGCTCGCCGGGCGGCGCTCGATCAGGCGCAGGAAGCCGGGCACCACCGTCTCCGGCTCCGGCCGCGCCTCCTCGTCGCCCGGCACGGCCGCCCGGTACAGATCGGTGCGCATGTCGCCCGGGTCCACCGCCCACACCCGCAGCCCCGGCTCCTCCACCGCGAGCACGGCCGCCAGCTGGTCGAGCGCCGCCTTCGACGCCGCGTACCCGCCCCAGGTCGGGTACGCCTCGGCCGCCGCGTCCGAACTGACCACCAGCACCGCCCCCGCCGACGAGCGCCGCAGCGCGCCGAGCGACTCCTGGACCAGCCCGAGCGCCGCCACCACATTGGTCTCCAGAGCCGCCCGGAAGCCCTCCAGACTCTGCTGTTCCAGCGGCACCAGCGGCTCGGCGCCCAGCGCGCTCGCGTTGTGCACCAGGAGGTCCAGCCCGCCCAGCTCACCGGCCGCCGCCACCAGCGCCCGGCGGTGCCCGGCGTCCCGTACGTCCCCGGCGAGCGCCACCACCCTCGCCCCGGGGCCCGCCAGCTCCCCGGCCGTCTCCTTCAGTACGGACGCGGTCCGCGCGTCCAGGACGAGGTCCCAGCCGCGTGCGGCCAGCGCCCGCGCGAGCGCCCGTCCGAGGCCCTTCGAAGCCCCCGTGATGATCGCTACCGGCATGATCTTCCATCCCCTCGCAGTCAGCTGCCCTGCTGTCCCCTGCTGTTCTCCGTCGCTGTTCTCCGTCGGCGGTACGCGTCGGCCGTACGGGCCCGGGTCCGCCGACAGCCCCAGCGTCACTCCCCGTACGCCCCCGGCGCCTCAGCCGCACGCACCAGCCGCCCAAGGCACTTCGACCTAGTCCCCAGGACCCGGCCGACCGCCGTCCACAGGCGGATACGGACCGTCACACCCCGCGGGTACGGTGATCCCATGAGCCACCGACCGAGCTCCGGCCTCGCCGCCGTGAGCACCGCACTCCTCGCGATGAGCAGGCATCTGGAGGTGCGCGACGTCCTCAAGACGATCGTCGCCTCGGCCCGCGACCTGCTCGACGCGGAGTACGCGGCTCTCGGTGTCCCCGACGACCACGGAGGCTTCGCCCAGTTCGTCGTCGACGGCGTCAGCGACGAGCAGTGGAAGGCGATCGGCCCCCTGCCGCGCCAGCACGGCATCCTCGCGGCGATGCTCAACGACAAGAAGCCGGAGCGGATCGCCGACGTCCGCAGGGACCCCCGCTTCGGCGGCTGGCCCGCCGCCCACCCCGACATGTCCGACTTCCTGGGCGTCCCGATCCGCGACGGCGACGAGACGCTGGGCACGCTCTTCCTCGCCAACAAGCGCTGCCCCAAGCCGGAGGGCGGCTGCGGCTTCACCGAGGACGACGCCGAACTGCTCGGCATCCTCGCCCAGCACGCGGCGATCGCCCTGACCAACGCCCGGCTCTACGAACGCAGCCGCGAGCTCACCATCACCGAGGAGCGCACCCGCCTCGCCCACGAGCTGCACGACGCGGTCAGTCAGAAGCTCTTCTCGCTCCGGCTGACCGCCCAGGCCGCGACCGCCCTGGTCGACCGCGACCCCGCGCGCGCCAAGGACGAGCTCCAGCAGGTCGCCGTGCTCGCCGCCGAGGCCGCAGACGAACTGCGCGCGGCCGTCGTCGAGCTGCGCCCGGCCGCCCTGGAGGAAGACGGCCTGGTCAACACCCTGCGTACCCAGATCCAGGTCCTCGACCGCGCCCACAGCGCCCAGGTCACCTTCGAGAACTGCGGAGTACGGGCACTGCCGCCCGCCCAGGAGGAGGCGCTGCTGCGCGTCGCCCAGGAGGCCCTGCACAACGCCCTGCGCCACTCCGGCGCCGAGCACGTCTCGGTCGTCCTCGTACGGCGCGGCCAGGGCGCCGCCCTGCGGGTCGTCGACGACGGCCGCGGATTCGAGCCCCGGGCGGTCCGCCGCGCCGGGCGGCACCTGGGTCTGGTGTCGATGCGGCACCGGGCCGGCGGCGTCGGAGGCCGGCTCTTCGTGAAATCGGCGCCCGGAGAGGGCGCCACGATCGAGATGGAGGTGCCAGGTGGCTGACAGCATCAAAGTCCTCCTGGTCGACGACCACCAGGTGGTCCGCCGCGGGCTGCGGACGTTCCTGGAGATCCAGGACGACATAGAGGTCGTCGGCGAGGCCGCCGACGGCGCCGAGGGGGTCGCCCGCGCCGAGGAGCTCAAGCCGGACGTCGTCCTGATGGACGTGAAGATGCCCGGTATGGACGGCATCGAGGCGCTGCGCAAGCTGCGCTCGCTGGCCAACCCGGCGAAGGTGCTGATCGTCACCAGCTTCACCGAGCAGCGCACGGTGGTGCCCGCGCTGCGGGCGGGGGCGGCGGGCTATGTGTACAAGGACGTCGACCCGGAGGCGCTGGCCGGCGCGATCCGCTCGGTGCACGCCGGGCATGTGCTGCTCCAGCCGGAGGTCGCGGGCGCGCTGCTCTCCCAGGACGACGTGGGCGGCGGCCAGGGCCGGAGCACCTCCCTCACCGAGCGCGAGCGGGAAGTCCTCGGCCTCATCGCCGACGGCCGCTCCAACCGGGAGATCGCCCGGGCACTGGTCCTCTCCGAGAAGACGGTCAAGACACACGTCTCCAACATCCTCATGAAGCTGGATCTGGCGGACCGCACCCAGGCGGCCCTGTGGGCGGTCCGCCACGGCCTGACGGACTGATCCGACAGGCTGATGGACGTCCATGGGTAAATACGGATCGTCACGGTCCGGTGCGAGATTCATACCGTCGGGTGGATGTCACCCACACGGCGCATCCCCAGGGCCCGGCGGGCGTTCTCCATGGCGTGCTGCGGCGGACCGCCGCAGCGAGACCAGGAGGAACCTGAAGTGAAGAACCTGAAGAAGGCCGCCGCCGTCGCCATGATCGCCGGAGGAATCGTCGCGGCGGGCGCGGGCGCCGCGTCCGCGCACGGCGGGGCGATGGCGGACGGCAAGGCCGAGAACTCCCCGGGCGTGCTCTCCGGCAACCTGGTCCAGGTCCCGGTGCACGTCCCGGTCAACGCCACGGGCAACTCGGTCAACGTGATCGGCCTCCTGAACCCGGCGTTCGGCAACGAGTCCTCGAACGTGTGAACCCCAGGGGGCGCGGGCCCGCCGCCACACGACGACGCCGTCCCCGCGCCCCTCTTGGCCGGGGGTTCGTCTGCGGGTCGGTGGTGGGTTGCTCGCGCAGTTCCCCGCGCCCCTTTTGGGCCGGGCGTTTGTCTGCGGGTCGGTGGTGGGTTGCTCGCGCAGTTCCCCGCGCCCCTTYTGGGCCSGGYSTTYGTCYGCGGGTCSGTGKTGGGCTGGTCGCGCAGTTCCCCGCGCCCCTTGTGGGGCAGGGTCCTGTGTGCGGGCAGTCGGGCCCTGCGGCCTGTAGGCCCGGGGCTTGTCTGCGGACCGTGCTGGCTTGCCCGCGCAGTTCCCCGCGCCCCTAAGTACCTAGGGGCGCGGGGAACTGCGCGACCAGCCACAGACGGCCCGCAGCCGAAAAAGGACCTGGGCGGAGCCCAAGACGGGCCGCAGATCCCGTCGCCCCGGGGCGCAGACCCAAGGCGGTCCGCAGACCTCGGCGGCGCCGGAGCGGAGCCCTATGCGGGCCCGCAGACCCCATCGACCCCCGGGGCGCAGCCCCAAAGCGGGCCGCAGACCCCGGGGACCGGGCCCGCAGCCCCCCACCGCAGGCCGCAGCCCACACCACCGGGGCCCGGGCGCAGCCC
>NZ_JBJHPC010000285.1:0-9090 GCF_045257485.1 Streptomyces sp. YS-3
TTCGGGAAGGGGTGGGGCGGGGGGCTACAAGGCCTCGGCCAGCCCCGAGAGGAACTCCACCACCGACGCCGGCCCCGGCACCCGCACATCCGCCCGTTCCGCCAGCTCCGGCACCTCCCCCGCCCCGCTGCACACCAGCAGCCCCGGCACCCCGTCCGAACGCAGCTTCTCGACCGCCCCGAACGCGGGCAGGTCACCGAGGTCGTCCCCCGCGTACACCACGGACCCCGCGCCGACCTCGCGCAGGTACTCCGCCAGCGCCACCCCCTTGTCCATCCCCGGGGGCCGCAGCTCCAGGACCAGCCGGCCCGGCTCCAGGATCAGGCCGTGCCGGGCCGCGAGGGCGGCGAGCGGGTCGTGCAGGGCGGCGTACGCGGCCTGCGGGTCCGAGGCGCGCCGGGTGTGGACCGCGACCGCCTGCCCCTTCTCCTCGATCCAGGTGCCCCGCCAGGCCCCGTGCGCGTCCAGGACCCCCGGCAGCTCGGCCCGGGCGGCGGTGACGCCGGGGTGCGGCGCGGGCGCGTGGACCGTCCCGGTCACCGCGTCCCAGCGCTCGGCGCCGTAGTGGCCCAGCACCACCAGGTGCTCCAGACCGGGGACACCCGCGAAGCCGCCGTACCGTACGGCCACCCCCGCGGGGCGTCCGGTGATCACCGCGACCGAGGCGACCTTCGGGGCGAGCGCCGCGAGCGCGGGCACCGCGCCGGGGTGCGCCCGGGCCTGTTCGGGGTCGGCGACGATGTCCGCGAGCGTCCCGTCGAAGTCGAGTGCGATCACGGCCCGCTCGGGCGCGGCCAGGATCGCGGCCAGCGCCTCGCGCCCGGCGGACGTGGCAGGAGTCGGCAAAGGATGCGTGTGGCTGCCCATGGCACGACCCTAACGGCGCGGGGCGGATCACAGCCATGCCGGGGTGGGGAAAAGCCCCGGTCAGTCCCGGCGTTCGCGCTGCGTCTCGCGCACCCGGCGCAGCCGGTTCACGGTGACCGGGTCGTGGGCGAGCGCCCGCTCGTCGTCGAGCAGGGCGTTGAGGAGCTGGTAGTAGTGCGTCGGCGAGATCCCCAGCCGTTCGCGCACGGCCCGCTCCTTGGCGCCGGGCCCGGCCCAGGACCGCCGCTCGATGGCCAGCACGGCCAGCGCCCGCTCCCCGAGCCCGCGCCCGCCCTCGTCGTGGTCTGTCATACGTCCCAACGTATCGCCGCTTCCGGGCAGCCCGCCGGGCCCGGTCCGTCCGCGGACCGTGCGTGGCCGGCCGCGCACTTCCCCGCGCCAATCGGCAGCCGACCGCGGCCGGAGAATCCAGCTCGGCCACAGGCGCCCGCGGACCGAGCCCGGGCGGGCCTACTCCGCGTTCTCGGCCTCGGTGGCGACCTTCGCGATGCCCTCCAGCACCGACCGGGGGTCGCCCTCCGGCGACACCGCCTGACCGATCCGCTTCTTGATCGTCTCGCTGACCTTGGGCCAGGAGGTCTTGCCGACCGGCGGCAGCTCGGAGGTGGGCAGCGCGGCCAGGAACTCCTTGAGCTCCGGGTGCTTGCCGTCGTTCTGCATGGTCTGCGACGCCGTACGGGTCGCGGGCAGCAGGTCGTACTTGTCCGCGAAGGCCAGCACGTTCTGGTCGTTGAACGCGAAGTCGAGGAACTCGCCGATCTCCTCGCGGTGGCCGTTCTGCTTGAAGCCCATGATCCAGTCGGCCACGCCCATCGACGCCTTGGCCTTGCCCTCGGTGCCGGGCAGCGGGACCATGCCGTACTTCACGCCCTTCTTGCGGGCCTGCTCCATCAGCGAGGGGTGGCCGTTGAGCATGCCGACCTCGCCCTTGGCGAACGCGTCGAAGGCCGCCTGCCGGTTCAGCTTCGCGGGCGCGACGGGCCCGGTGAGGCCCTCCTCGACGAGGTTCTTCTTCAGCCAGTTGAAGGTCTTGATGTTCTCCGGCGAGTCGAGGTCGTAGCCGGAGATCTGGTTGACGTAACCGCCACCGCCGCTCAGCATCCACATCATCGTCTCGGCCTGGGCCTCCTCGCTGCCCAGCGGCAGCGCGAACGGGGTCTTCACCCCCTTGGCCTTCAGCGCCTTCGCGTCGGACGCCAGCTGCGCCCAGGTCTGCGGCGGCTTGATGTGCGCCTTGTCGAAGAGCGTCTGGTTGTAGAAGAGCAGCCGGGTGGAGGCCACGAACGGGATGCCGTACTGGACGCGCTTCATCTCGCCCGCGTCCGCCAGCGGCGCCAGGAAGTTCGCCTGGACGGGGATGGAGAGCAGCTGGTCGACGGAGTAGAGCTTGCCGCCGGCGGCGTAGTCGGAGTAGGCGCCGATCTGCGCGATGTCGGGGGCCTTGCCCGCCTTCACCATCTCCGCGACCTTGGCGTCGACGACGTCCCAGGACAGGACGGTGACCTCGACCTTGATACGGGGGTTCTTCTTCTCGAAGTCGCTGACGAGGTCGTGCCAGTACGCCTTGGTGCTGCTGCCGCCCGCGATGTCGTAGTCGGCGGCCACCAGCTTGAGGGTGACGCTGCCGGAGCCGCTGTCGCTGCCGCAGCCGGTGAGGCCCGCCGCCATGCCGAGTGCGGCCACCGCCGCCGTCAGACCCAAGAAGCGCCGCTGCACGTGCTCTGTCCCACCCTCGTTGTTCGCCAGTCGGTCCCCCGTGAACGTCCTGTTCGCAACGTCCTGTCTACATGAGCTGCGATCTTCCCTCGCAGCCGGGGCTGAGGTCTACACCAGTTGGGTATCACTTCCGCAACTTCTCCCCCTGATGCCCCACCCGTACGGCCGTATTCCCGGCGGCACTTGGGAAAACGCTTACCCCGCCACCCGGTGAGTGGACTAGACCTTTCATGGGTGAACGCGCGAGACTGTCTCCCGTGAGACACGTCATCGCCCTGGATGTGGGCGGCACCGGGATGAAAGCCGCCCTCATCGGGGCGGACGGCGGCCTGCTGTACGAGGCGCGCAGGCCCACCGGCCGCGAGCGCGGCCCCGAGGCCGTCGTCGCGGGCATCCTCGACTTCGCCGCCGAGCTGCGGTCGTACGGCGAGGAGCACCTCGGCGAGAGCGCCCGGGCGGCCGGGGTCGCCGTGCCCGGCATCGTCGACGCCGAGAACGGCGTCGCCGTCTACGCGGCCAACCTCGGCTGGCGCGACGTCCCCATGCGGCGGCTGCTGAGCGAGCGGCTCGACGGCGTGCCCGTCGCCCTCGGCCACGACGTGCGCACCGGCGGCCTCGCCGAGGGCCGGATCGGCGCGGGCAAGGACGCCGACCGCTTCCTCTTCGTCCCGCTCGGCACCGGCATCGCCGGAGCCATCGGCATCGACGGCCGCATCGAGCCGGGCGCCCACGGCTACGCCGGCGAGATCGGCCACATCGTGGTGCGCCCCGGCGGCATCCCCTGCGGCTGCGGCCAGCGCGGCTGTCTGGAGCGCCTCGCCTCCGCCTCCGCCGTCACCCAGGCGTGGGCCGAGGCCAGCGGCGACCCGGACGCGGACGCGGCCGACTGCGCCAAGGCCGTCGAGTCCGGCGACCCGGCGGCGAAGGCCGTCTGGCACGAGGCCGTCGCCGCCCTCGCGGACGGCCTGGTCACCGCGCTCACCCTGCTCGACCCCCGCACCCTGATCATCGGTGGCGGACTCGCCGAAGCCGGGGAAACCTTGTTCGTACCGCTGCGGGCGGCCGTCGAGGAGCGCGTCACGTTCCAGAAGATGCCCGCGATCGTCCCGGCCGCCCTCGGCGACACGGCGGGCTGCCTGGGCGCGGGCCTGCTCGCCTGGGACCTGCTCGACGCCACCGGCACCGCACCCGCTCCCGGCACCGGGACCCCTCCCGGCACCACCCACTCCACGGAGGTAACCGCCTGATGGCCGCAGTCAAGGTCCTCTCCGGCGCCCGCGTCGTGCTGCCGACCGGTGTCGTCGAGAACGGACGCGTGATCGTCGAGGGCGCGCGGATCGCGGGAAGCGCACCCGGGAGCGCCGAGCGCGTCGACCTCAGCGGCCACTGGGTCGTCCCCGGCTTCGTCGACATGCACGTCCACGGCGGCGGCGGCGCCTCCTTCACCAACGGCACGGTCGAGGACGTCCTGAAGGGCATCCACACCCACCGGCTGCACGGCACCACCACCATGGTGGCCTCCACCGTCACCGGCGAGATGGACTTCCTGGCCCAGCGGGCCGGGCTGCTCTCCGAGCTGGTCGAGCAGGGCGACCTGGCGGGCATCCACTTCGAGGGCCCCTTCATCTCGCCGTGCCGCAAGGGCGCCCACAGCGAGGACCTGCTGCGCCACCCCGACCCGGCCGAGGTCCGCAAGCTGATGGACGCGGCCCGGGGCACGGCCAGGATGTTCACCCTCGCCACCGAGCTGCCCGGCGGTCTCGACTCCGTACGCCTGCTCGCCGAGCACGGGGTGATCGCCGCCATCGGCCACACCGACGCCACCTACGAGCAGACCGTCGAGGCGATCGACGCGGGCGCCACCGTCGCCACCCACCTCTACAACGCGATGCCGGCGCTCGGCCACCGCGCGCCCGGCCCGATCGCCGCCCTCCTGGAGGACGAGCGGATCACCGTCGAGCTGATCAACGACGGCACGCATCTGCACCCCGCCTCGCTCGAACTGGCCTTCCACCACAAGGGCGCCGACCGGGTCGCCTTCATCACGGACGCCATGGACGCGGCCGGGTTCGGCGACGGGCTCTACCACCTCGGACCGCTGGAGGTCGAGGTCAAGGAGGGCGTCGCCCGGCTCGTCGAAGGCGGCTCCATCGCGGGCTCCACCCTCACCCTGGACCGTGCCTTCCGGCGCGCGGTGACCGTCGACGGCCTCTCGGCCGAGGACGCGGTCCGCGCGCTCTGCGCCAACCCGGCGCGGCTGCTCGGCGTGTACGACAGGGTCGGCTCGCTGGAGCCGGGCAAGGACGCGGACCTGGTGGTCCTGGACGAGGCGTTCACGCTGAAGGGCGTGATGCGCCGGGGCGAGTGGATCGTGGCGCCCCCGCTCGGCTGAACCCCGCTCGGCTGAGCCCCCGGGACACGGCGGCGGCCGGAACCCGTGACCGCGGGGTCTGGGCCGGCCACCGTCCGTTTGGCATGATCACCCCGTGATCCTGACCGTCACGCCGAACACGGCACTCGACCTGACCTACCGGGTCCCCGAGCTCGTCCCGCACACCGCCCACCGGGTGGAGGAGGTGACCGAGCGTCCCGGCGGCAAGGGCCTCAACGTGGCCCGGGTCCTGGCCGCGCTCGGCCACGAGTGCGTCGTCACGGGCTTCGCGGGCGGTCGCACCGGCGCGGTCCTGCGCGAACTGCTCGCCCCGCTCGCCCCCGTCGACGCGCTGGTCCCCATCGCCGGGACCACCCGCCGCACGATCGCGGTCGTGGACGCGGCCACCGGCGACACCACCCAGCTCAACGAGCCGGGCCCGCAGGTCACGGCCGAGGAGTGGGAGGCGTTCCTCGCGGTGTACGAGCCGCTGCTGCGGGAGGCGGACGCGGTCGCCCTCTGCGGCAGCCTGCCGCCCGGGGTGCCCGTCGGCGCCTACGCCGACCTCGTACGCCGGGCCCGCGCGGCGGGCGTCCCCGTCCTGCTGGACACCAGCGGCGAACCCCTGCGGCGCGGCCTCGCCGCCCGCCCCGATCTGATCAAGCCCAACGCGGACGAGCTGGCCCGGCTGACCGGCTCCCGCGAACCCCTGCGCGCGGCCCGCGACGCCCGCCGCCGGGGCGCGCACGGTGTGGTCGCCTCCCTGGGCCCCGAGGGCCTGGTGGCGGTCACCCCCGAGGGCACCTGGCAGGCGGCCCCGCCGTCCCCGGTCCGGGGCAACCCCACGGGCGCGGGCGACTCGGCGGTGGCGGCCCTGCTGTCGTCCCTGGTGGAGGGCCTGCCCTGGCCGGACCGGCTGGCGCGGGCGGTGGCCCTGTCGGCGGCGACGGTCCTGGCGCCGGTGGCGGGCGAGTACGACACCGGGGCGTACGAGACCTTGCTCACCGAGGTGCGGGTCACGAGCGTCACGGGCTAGCCCCGGCCCTCAGGGGCTCAGTAGTGCTTCTTCGTCTTGCTGATCTCGACCCAGTCGAACACCGCGTCGCACTGGTTCCCCTGCTCACAGGAGAACTTGATGGTGTTCGGCCCCTGCTTCAGGTTGACCTGCGTCCACGAGTACTGCCAGTTGTTCTCCAGCTTCGGGTCGGTGGACCCCCTGAAGTTCCTCAGGCCTATCGGCTGGGCGTTCGGCTTGCCGTTGACCGTCACGGTCGCGTTGGCGTCCTTCGCCGGGATGGCGAACCGCACGTACAGGTAGTACGAGCCGGACGACGGCAGATCGGCCTGCCAGGTCAGCGAGGCGCCGATCTGGTTGAAGCCGTTGACGTACGCCCCGTCCGTGCCCTGCGCGCCCTTCACGTCCTTGGCCAGCACCGCGCCCCCGCCCAGCTTCAGCGTCGCCGCGTCCTGCTTGGGGAGCTCCTGGGCCGGGGGGGACGCCGAGTCGGAGGGCTTCTGCGACGGCTGCTGGGAGGCGCCCGTGGAGGTGCCGTCGCCCGTCGGCTTGGCCGCGCCGTCGTCCTTCTTGCCGTCGCCGTT
The DNA here is from genome assembly GCF_045257485.1 of Streptomyces sp. YS-3. Classification (NCBI taxonomy): domain Bacteria; kingdom Bacillati; phylum Actinomycetota; class Actinomycetes; order Kitasatosporales; family Streptomycetaceae; genus Streptomyces; species Streptomyces sp. YS-3. The sequence continues at coordinate 6,575 of NZ_JBJHPC010000285.1, forward strand.
GGTGGCCAACGCCACACCGATGCCGATGACGACCGCCGCGACCACCGCGACCGCGCCGATCAGCAGGCCCTTGGTGTTGGGGCCACGGCTGCCGCGCCCGCCGCCGTCGGCCGGGGGCGCGGGACGGCCGGGGGCGCCGGCGCCCCCGCCATAGGTCTCGGGCGCCGCGTACTGGGCGGTGGGCTGGCCGTACTGCTGCTGGCCGTACTGCTGCCGGCCCTGCTGCTGAGGGGGCTGGCCGTACTGCTGGCCGTACTGCTGCTGCGGGACCTGCCCGTACTGGCGCTCGCCGACCGTCCGCACCTGGTTGTACGAGGTGCGGGGCACGCCGGGCTGCTGCGGTGCCGTCGGGTTGGGGTAGCCGTAGCCGCCCGAGCGGGGCGGGGTGGCGCCGGAGGCCTGTCCGTCCTCGTACAGATAGCCGAACGGATCGTCGTCCTCGGGCGTGCTCGCGCCGTTGTTGCCGGGCGTCATCCGGGGTCACTCCTCACTGTTCGCCAGCCGTCGCCGACCGGCCGAGCCTACCCCGAACGGCCGACACCATGGCCGCGACCTCGGTCGCACCCCCGGTGCGCCGGAAGCTAACCGGCGCGCCGGTGGACCTTCGCGCGGGACCGCTTCTCGATGTACATCCGCTGGTCGGCGGAGCGCAGGACCTCCTCGACGGACATCCCGCAGCTGGCCCAGCCGATACCGAAACTCGCCCCGACGCGGACCGCCCGACCGTCCACCCTGATGGGCGGGATGATCGCGTTGCGCAGCCGGACCGCGAGGTCGGCCGCGTCGGCCGCGCCCAGGCCGTCGGCGAGGACGACGAACTCGTCACCGCCGAGCCGCGCGACCGTGTCGCCGTCGCGCACCCCGGTCGTGAGCCGGCGCGCGACCTCGATGAGGACGGCGTCACCGGTGTTGTGACCGAACCGGTCGTTGATCGACTTGAAGCCGTCGAGGTCGCAGAAGAGGACCGCGAGCCCCTTGGTGCCGTCGTCCACCTCGCCCTCGGGGGCGACCATGTGCACATGGTGGTCGAAGGGCCCCGCCCCCGGCGCCGGGTCGAAGTCGAAGCCGCCGGAGGCGCAGACCGCGTGCCCAGGGGTCTCGGGCCGCCCGTCGTGCACCTCTCCGTACGCCGCGTCCAGCGCCTCCACGGCGGTTGCACCCACCGCGTACGGCCGCTGGCAGAGCCGGGCGGAGAGGCGGGCGCGCAGCTCCGCGCTGTTGGGCAGACCGGTGAGCGAGTCGTGCGAGGCGCGGTGGGCGAGCTGGAGCTCGTGCCGCTTGCGCTCCTCGATGTCCTCGACGTGGGTGAGCAGGAAACGGGGACCGTCGGCGGTATCGGCGACGACGGAATTGCGCAGCGACACCCATACGTACGAGCCGTCGCGGCGCCCGAGCCGCAGCTCGGCGCGCCCGCCCTCGGCCGAGGTGCGCAGCAGCAGGCCTATGTCGTCGGGGTGGACGAGGTCGGCGAAGGAGTAGCGCCGCATCACGGCGGCGGGCCGGCCGAGCAGTCGGCAGAGCGCGTCGTTGGTACGCAGCAGACGTCCGTGCTGGTCACCGCCCATCTCGGCGATGGCCATGCCGGACGGCGCGTACTCGAAGGCCTGCCGGAAGCTCTCCTCGCTGGCCCGCAGCGCCTGCTGCTCGCGCTCCAGCCGAACCAGCGCGCGCTGCATGTTTGCGCGAAGCCGGGCGTTGCTGATCGCAATGGCGGACTGGGAGGCGTACATCTGGAGCGCTTCGCGCCCCCAGGCGCCCGGGCGCCGCCCGTTGCGCGGCTTGTCGACCGAGATGACGCCGAGGAGCTCGCGCCCGCCCCCGGAGGCGTACATCGGCGCGTAGAGGCGGTCCTGGGGGTGCCACTCGTCCTCGAAGCGCGGCTCGGGGCCCTCGGTGTACCACTGCGGGACGTCGTCCTCCAGGAGCACCCAGCCCTCGGTGTGCGGGATGAACCGCAGGTCGCCCCAGCCCTCACCCATGGTGAGCCGCCGCTCCCAGGAGGCGCGGCTGCCGACGCGCCCGGTGATCAGAGCCTCGGCGGCGGCGTTCCCGGCGAAGGCGGCGACGACGAGGTCCCCGTCGGGGCGTACGAGATTGACGCAGGCCAGCTCGTATCCGAGCCCGGCGATGACGCCGTCGGCGACGGTCTGCAGCGTGTCCGCCAGACTGCGGGCCGTGTTCAGGTCGGTGACCACCTGATGCAGCTGCCGCAGGGTCGCAAGACGGACGTACGGCTCCGACTCGGTCTCCATTGCTCGCTCTCCCCGAGACCTCGACAGCAACTCCAGGATCCTGATTCGGCGCGCTTCTTCTCCGGCTTCCGGCCCGGCTTCCGACTTCCCAGTGGGCGCTTTTCGTGCAACGTCCCCGTCACTGAATCACAGCGAGCTGCCCACTCGGTACACAGGGTCAACAATTACCGCACTCTGTGACTCAAGTCACACGGGGTGATGGCGGGTGCGGTGCGGGGGGTGGGAGCGCTCCGCGGAATTACGGAATGCAAACAGGCGTTAATG
>NZ_JBJHPC010000286.1:0-9066 GCF_045257485.1 Streptomyces sp. YS-3
GAGCGGGGACGGGGTCTCGCCGCCGAAGGTCGGGGTGTTGTGGTTCATGCCGGGGGGTGTTCCGCGCCCGGAGCGGCCCTTAACCGCTGTTACACGCTCGTCGACAATTCCGGACAAGCCCGTCCTAAAGTACGGGCGTTCGAGTGCCGATCGGGGGGCCCGTCGCCGGGCCCCCGATCGCCGTCAGCGGGCGCCGGCCGCCGCGTCGCAGGCCTGGCCGCGCAGGGTGCGGGCCAGGTCGTCACGGGCCTCCAGGACCAGCCTGCGCAGCGCCGGGGCCGCGTCCTGGTGCGCCGCCAGCCACTCGTCCGTGGAATCGAGCGTCGATCGGTTGTCCCGCAGGCTCGGGAAGAGCCCGCGCACCACGTCCATACCGATCTGGATGGACCGCTCGGTCCACAGCCGCTCGATCGCCTCGAAGTACTTCGGCGCGTACGGAGCGATCAGCTCGCGCTGCGAGGACTGGGCGAAGCCCGCGATGGTCGCCTCCACCAGCGCGTTCGACAGCGTGTCCGACTCGACGACCTGCGCCCACGCCTGCGCCTTCACCGCGGCCGAGGGCCGGGCCGCCAGGCACCGCACCTGGTGGCGCTTGCCCGAGGCCGTGTCGTCGCGGGCGAGCTCGGCGCCGATCACCGACTCGTCGGCGCGGCCGTGCGCGGCCAGCGGCTCCAGCAGGACCCAGCGCAGCTCCTGGTCGACCTCCAGCCCGTCGATCTTCGCCGTCCCCGCGAGGAGGCCCTCCAGGAGCTGGAAGTCGGCGTCGGTCGTCGCGGCGGAGGCGAAGAAACGGGCCCAGGCCAGCTGGTGCTCGCTGCCCGGCGCCGCGATCCGCAGCTCGCGCAGCGCGCCCTCGGCCAGCAGCCGCCCGCCCTCTTCACGCCATTCGGGCGCCGCGTAGTGGGTGTGCGCCGAGCGGGTCCAGGCGTGCAGCATCTGGAGCACGCCGATGTCCGTCTCGCGCCCGGAGTGGGCGAGGACCAGCTCGACGAAGTCCCGCGCGGGCATCAGCGCGTCCCGCGTCAGGTTCCACAGCGCCGACCAGCACAGGGCGCGGGCCAAGGGGTCCGTGATGTCGCCGAGGTGGGCGCGCAGGGTGGCGAGCGAACCCTCGTCGAAGCGGATCTTGCAGTACGTGAGGTCGTCGTCGTTGACGAGGACCAGCTCGGGCCGCTCGGCCCCGGCCAGCTCCGCCACCACCGTGCGCGGGCCGTCCACGTCGACCTCGGCGCGCGCGTACCGCACGAGGGCGCCCGCCTCGGTGCGGTAGAGGCCGACCGCCACGCGGTGCGGGCGCAGCGTCGGGTGGCTCTCGACGGCCTCCTGGACCACCGCGAGCTCGGTGATGCGGTCGCCCGCGTCGTAAGTGACCTGAGGGGTGAGCGAGTTGACGCCCGCCGTCTGCAGCCAGGACCGCGACCACGCCGCCATGTCGCGCCCGGAGACCTCCTCCAGGACCGCCAGGAGGTCGCCGAGGCGGGTGTTGCCGTAGGCGTGGCGCTTGAAGTAGCGCCGGGCGCCCTCCAGGAACGCCTCCCGTCCCACGTACGCCACCAGCTGCTTGAGGACCGAGGCGCCCTTGGCGTACGTGATCCCGTCGAAGTTCAGCTTGGCGTCCTCCAGGTCACGGATGTCGGCCGTGACCGGGTGGGTGGAGGGCAGCTGGTCGGCGCGGTACGCCCAGGACTTGCGGCCGTTGGCGAAGGTGATCCAGCCGTTGTCGAACCTCGTCGCCTCCACCTGGGAGAAGCTGCCCATGAAGTCGGCGAACGACTCCTTCAGCCACAGGTCGTCCCACCAGCGCATGGTGACCAGGTCGCCGAACCACATGTGCGCCATCTCGTGCAGGATGACGTTGGCACGCCGCTCGTAGGCGGCCCGGGTCACCTTGCCGCGGAAGATGAACTCCTCGCGGAAGGTCACCAGGCCCGGGTTCTCCATCGCCCCGAGGTTGTACTCCGGCACGAAGGCCTGGTCGTACTTGCCGAACGGGTACGGGTAGTCGAACTGGTCGTGGAAGAAGTCGAAGCCCTGCTTGGTGACGAGGAAGACGTCGTCCGCGTCGAAGTGCCGGGCCAGGCCCTTGCGGCACATCGCGCCGAGCGGGATCTCCAGCGTGCTGCCGTCGTCGAAGGTCCGCGTGTAGGTGTCCGTCACGTAGTGGTACGGACCGGCGACCACGCAGGTGATGTACGTGGAGATCGGCGCGGTCTCGGCGAACCGCCAGACGCCGTCCCCGCCCCGCTCGCCCTCGCCGTTGGACCACACCGTCCAGCCCTCGGGGGCCCGGACCTCGAAGCGGTAGGGCGCCTTCAGGTCGGGCTGCTCGAAGTTGGCGAAGACCCGCCGCGAGTCGGCCGGCTCGTACTGGGTGTAGAGGTAGACCTCGCCGTCCTCCGGGTCGACGAAGCGGTGCATGCCCTCGCCGGTCCGGCTGTACGCGCAGTTGGCGTCGACCACCAGCACGTTCTCCGCGGCCAGGTCGGCGAGCGCCACCCGGGTGCCGTCGAAGACCTCGGCCACGTCCAGCGGCTTGCCGTTGAGGGTGACCGCGTTCACCGACGGGGCGACCAGGTCCGCGAAGGAGCCGGCGCCCGGCCGGGCGCAGCGGAACCGGATCGTGGTGAGTGAACGGAACGTCCGCGGCCCGTCCGGGGCGTCCCCGACCGCGGACCGCAGATCGAGGGCGACCTCGTACCCGTCGACGGACAGCAGGTCGGCCCGTTCACGGGCCTCGTCGCGGGACAGATTCTCACCGGGCACGGGCACTCCTTCGTGTCTCGTTCGAACACCGCTGATCCTGCCATGCCCGCCCGGCGCCCGACACGCGGGAATGCGCCGGGCCGCCGCGGACGTTCCCCACCGTGAGCCACCCCGCGTTGCCCCGATGAGGAGAGACATGTCCCAGACCACGTCCCGGACCGGGAAGACCCCCGTCGACTTCTGGTTCGACCCGCTCTGTCCCTGGGCCTGGATGACGTCCCGCTGGATGCTGGAGGTCGAGAAGGTCCGTGACGTCGAGGTCCGCTGGCATGTGATGAGCCTGGGCGTCCTCAACGAGGACAGGCTGGACGAGCTGCCGGAGTCCTACCGCGACTTCCTGGTCAACCGCGCCTGGGGCCCGGTCAAGGTCGTCATGGCCGCCCAGCAGAAGCACGGCGAGGAGGTGCTGGGCAGGCTCTACACCGCGCTCGGCACCCGGGTCCACAACCAGGACCTCGGCTCGGGCCGCGAGGTCCTGGTCGCCGCCCTGGAGGAGGCGGGCCTGCCCGCCGACCTCGCCGACTACGCCGAGGTCGACAACAGCGCCTACGAGTTCGACGCCGAGCTGCGCGCCTCCCACAAGGAGGGCATAGACAAGGTCGGCCAGGACGTCGGCACCCCGGTCATCGCCGTGCCCGGCGCGGACGGCGAGCAGATCGCCTTCTTCGGCCCGGTCGTCACCCCGGCCCCCAAGGGCGAGGCCGCCGGCCGTCTGTGGGACGGCACCCTCCTGGTCGCCTCCACCCCGGGCTTCTACGAGATCAAGCGCACCCGCACCCAGGGCCCGATCTTCGACTGACCCCGGCCCCGGCACCCCCCAGCCCCGGCCCCGGCGGGCCACCGGCTCGCCGGGGCCGGGTGTGCCCTCATCCGTAGAGCGCGGCCAGGCGCGGCAGGCGTCTCGCCATCTCGCCCAGGTCGTCGAAGTCGAAGTCCCACCCGGGGTCCAGCTCCGGGTAGCGGATCGTGAAGCTGTCGCCGGGCAGCTTCTTGCCGGTGGCGGCCAGGTGCGCGTTCCAGGCGATGGCGAGCGCCTCCTCGCACTCCACCTCCCAGCCCTCGACCGCCGCGTCCCGCACCGCCGCGACGCCCGCGAGCCCGTCCGGGTCGGCCACCGCCCCGTCGAACACCTCGCGCCCCTGCGCGATCAGCCAGCCCCGGAAGTAGTCGAAGGCGTCGTCCGAGCACCCGCCGTTGATCGTGTACGCCGCTGCCCAGAGCGGCTGGCGGTAGGAGGCGGCCATCAGGTCCCAGAAGACCTGCTGGAATGCCACTATCTCGTCGGCCGGCCGGGCCGCGAGCAGGGCAGCGGCCCGCGCCGCCACCGCCTCGGCGTCCGCCGCGTGTGCCACCTGCGCGCGGGCGTCGTCGATGAGCGTCCAGAACTCCTGTGTGTCCATGGCCCGAGCATGGCACCCGGCACTGACAACGGCCCCGGCCCGCAAGGGTGTCGGACCGGCGAACGGCCCCCGCGAGTCACGTCCTCGCGGGGGCCGTCCGTATTTCCGCCCGCACGTGAAAGGTGAGAAGACGATCACGAGCAGGACGATCGCGGGTCCCTACGGGACCAGCAGCAGGGTGTTCCCGGCGGTCCTGGCGGTGGCGTAACGCTTCGCCACGTCCTGCCAGTTGACGACCCGCCACATCGCCTCGATGAAGTCCACCTTCTGGTTCTTGTACTGGAGGTAGAAGGCGTGCTCCCAGGCGTCGAAGACCAGGATCGGGGTGGAGCCCTGGCCGACGTTGCCCTGGTGGTCGTAGATCTGCTCGACGACGAGGCGCCCGCTGACCGGCTCGTACGCGAGGACGCCCCAGCCCGAACCCTGGGTCGTCGCCGCCGCCTTGGTCAGCTGGGCCCTGAACTTGGTGAAGGAGCCGAAGGACTCGGCGATGGCGTCCGCCAGCTCGCCCACGCCGTCCTTCTCCAGCGGCTCGCCGCCGCCGTCGCCGGTCATGTTGTGCCAGTAGATCGAGTGCAGGATGTGGCCGGAGAGGTGGAACGCGAGGTTCTTCTCCAGGCCGTTGACCCACCCCCAGGCGTCCTTGTCGCGGGCCTCCGCGAGCTGCTCCAGGGTGTCGTTCGCGCCCTTCACATACGCCGCGTGGTGCTTGTCGTGGTGCAGCTCGATGATCTCCGGGCTGATGACGGGTTCGAGCGCGGCGTAGTCGTACGGAAGTTCAGGAAGCGTGTAGATGGCCATGTCCGAAGCCCCTCCGACTGCTTGTTGCAACTGATGTGCAAGTGCACGCTATCAGCAGGTGCATACGGTCGGAGTCGGGGGTGGCCGCAGCGAAAAGCCCCGCGTCCGGAGGTCTCGACCTCCGGACGCGGGGCTCTTTTGGTGAAGGGGCGCGGGATCAGGCCGTCGGACGGGCCGCCATCCGCTGCCGGACGTACCCGAGCACCGCCAGGACCACCGTCAGCACCCCGGTCGCCATCAGCTGGTCACGCGTGTCGGACTGGCGGGCCATCAGGACGAAGATCGCGGCCATCGCGGCGAGCGCCACCCAGGTCAGCCCCGGGTACAGCCACATCCGCACCACCAGCTTCTCCGGCGTCTCGCGCTCGGTGCGCCGGCGCAGCAGCAGCTGGGAGACGGCGATGAAGATCCAGACCACCAGGATCACCGCGCCGATCATGTTCAGCAGCCAGGGGAAGACGTCGTCCGGCCGCCAGTAGCTCAGCAGCACGCACCCGAAGCCGAAGACCGAGGAGCACAGCACCCCCACGCGCGGCACACCGCCGGAGATCCGGCCGAGCGCCTTGGGGCCCTGGCCCCGCTCGACCAGCGAGTACGCCATGCGCGAGGCGCCGTAGATGTTGGCGTTCATCGCGGAGAGCAGGGCCACCAGGACGACCACGTTCATGATCTGCCCGGCGCCGTCGATGCCGAGGTGGTCGAGGGCCGCCACGTACGGGCCCTTCGCCACCACGGTCTTGTCGTTCCACGGCACCAGCGTGACGATGACCGCCATCGAGCCGATGTAGAAGACCGCGATGCGCCACATCGCCGTGCGCACCGCGCGGGCCACGCCCTGCACCGGCTTCTCGGACTCGGCCGCGGCGATCGTCACCGTCTCCAGGCCGCCGTACGCGAAGACGGAGGCGAGCAGTCCGAGCACCAGGCCCTCGGAGCCGTTGGGCAGGAACCCGCCCTCGCCGGTGAGGTTCGAGGTGCCGGGGGCGGGGGTGTCCGGCAGGACGCCGAGGATGGCGAGCAGGCCGAGGACGAGGAAGAGGGTGATGGCCGCGACCTTGAGCGCGGCGAACCAGAACTCGAACTCGCCGAAGTTCTTCACGGCCGCGAGGTTGGTGGCGGTGAACACCAGCATGAAGAGCGCGACCCAGGCCCACTCCGGCGTACCGGGCAGCCAGACCGTGACGATCTTCGCGGCGCCGATCCCCTCCAGGCCGACCGCCACACAGAGCAGCACCCAGAACGACCAGCCGGCGGTGAAGCCGGCCCAGGGCCCGATGGCCCGCTCGGCGTGCACGGAGAAGGAACCGGAGGCGGGGTTGGCCGCCGACATCTCGCCCAGCATGCGCATCACCAGCATGACGAGCGCGCCGGATATGCCGTAGGCGAGGACGATCGAGGGCCCGGCGGCGGCGATGCCCGCGCCGGAGCCGACGAAGAGCCCGGCGCCGATGACGCCGCCGAGGGCGATCATCGAGAGATGGCGCTGCTTGAGACCGTGGGTGAGAGGGGAGTCGACCTTCGGCGGCGCGTCGGTCGTCGCGGGCGCGTTTGTCCGGGACATGGGCAGGCCCTGTTCAGTAGCTGAGACGGGGGGCGGGAGCCACAGTCTGGAGGCGGCTCCGCTCAGAGGGAACACCAGACCGCTATCCGGACACTCGACTCACACAGCGTGAAGCCCTGCGCACAAGTCGCACACGGAACGCACACGTCCGGCCTCGTGGGTCCCGCCAAACCCGCCCGTAACTACCGACCTGACGATCGGTCGGCCGACGGACTGCCGGATTCCGCCCGTGCCCGCCACTCCCGTACGAGAGCGACGGCCAGTACCACGGCCGTCGCACCCGCCGACCACAGCAGCTGGGGCCGGGCCCCGTCGTCGAAGAGCATCAGCACGAGCACCGCCGCCATCGCCGCGAGCGCAGCCCAGGTGAGCCACGGGAAGCCCCACATCCGCAGGGTCAGCCGCTCCGGGGCCTCGCGCTCGATCCGCCGGCGCAACCGCAGCTGCGAGACGGCGATCAGACCCCAGACGAACAGCAGCACCGCGCCGACCGCGTTGAGCATGTAGAGGAAGACCGAGTCGGGCCACTCCAGATTGAGCAGCACCGAGACGAACCCGAAGGCCACCGACGCCAGCACCGCGCGCCGCGGCACACCGCCCCCCGACACCTTCAGCAGCCCCCTCGGCGCCTCGCCGCGCTCGGCCAGCGAGAAGACCATCCGGGAGGAGCCGTACAGATTGGCGTTGAGCGCCGAGAGCAGGGCGACGAAGACGACCACGTTCATGATCTGCCCCGCGCCGGGGACACCGATGGAGTCGAGGACCGCGACGTACGGGCTGTGCCCCGGCCGCATCGAACCCCACGGCAGCAGGGTCACGATCACCAGCATCGAGCCCACATAGAAGAAGAGGATGCGCCACACCGCGCTGCGCACCGCGCGGCCGACCGCGCGCACCGGGTCGTCCGACTCGGCCGCCGCGATGGTGACGACCTCCAGGCCGCCGAAGGCGAAGATCACCGCGAGGACCCCGGAGACCACGCCGTCCCAGCCGTTGGGCAGGAAACCGCCCTGCCCGGTCAGGTTGGCGAACCCGACCGGAGCGGTATCCGGCAGCACCCCGAAGACCGCCAGCAGCCCCAGGACCAGGAACAGGACGATCGCGCCGACCTTGAGCGTGGCGAACCAGAACTCGAACTCGCCGAAGTTCTTCACGGCCGCCAGATTGGCCACGGTGAACACCACCATGAACACCAGCACCCACGCCCACTGCGGCATCCCCGGCGCCCACCCGTGGGCGATCTGCGCCGCGCCGGTCGCCTCCACCGCGAGCACGACGACGAGCAGGAACCAGTAGAGCCAGCCCACACTGAACCCGGCCCACCGGCCGAGGGCCCGCTCGGCGTGCACCGAGAACGACCCGGACGCCGGCATGGCCGAGGACATCTCCCCGAGCATCCGCATCACCAGCATGGCGATCGCGCCCGCGATGAGATACGAGACGACGATCCCCGGCCCCGCCACCGCGATCCCGGCGCCCGACCCCACGAAGAGACCGGCGCCGATCACCCCGCCCAGGCCCAGCATGGTCAGATGGCGCTGCTTCAGCCCGTGGGACAGCGGCTCGGGCTCCACCGAGGCGGTGTCGGCGGCGGTGGCCCCGGCCGTGGTCTTGCCGTCGTGCATGGCGCTCGTTCTCTCGGATCAGCGACTGATCGTTTATGGGGAACCTACAGTCTCCCCGAGTCCGCGCCGGATCCGCAAAACCGTACGTACTCCTCATCGGCGCAGTGACGAGAGTCACCCCGGCGGACGGAAGCAGTCCGGCCTTTGTGCGATCTCCACCAAGGCCCCAACCGCCGCTTTGTGGGCCGCTGATGGTGATCCAGCGAGAATCCCTCGGCTAACGTCACCGTGTCCCTTGCATGTATCTCGCTGCCCGTCCCCGAACCCGCGGAGCCCACGATGGCCACGACCACTGTCACTGCCCCTGCCGCACCCCGTACCGGAGGTACCGGCAAGGTCCTCGCCGACCTGCTGCCCGGCGCCCGCACCCGGGACGCCGTCCTGGTCCTCGGCGGCGCGGCGCTCACCGGCCTGGCGGCCCAGATCGCGGTGCCCGTCCCGGGCTCCCCGGTCCCCGTCACCGGCCAGACCTTCGCGGCGCTGCTGGTCGGCACCTCGCTCGGCGCCCGCCGCGGCTTCCTCTCGCTCGGGCTGTACGCGCTGATCGGCATGGCCGGAATGCCCTGGTTCGCGGGCGGCACCTCGGGTGCGGGCGGCGCGTCCTTCGGCTACGTCCTGGGCATGCTGCTCGCCTCCACCGTCGTGGGCGCGCTGGCCCGCCGGGGCGGTGACCGCTCGGTGCTGCGCACGGCGGGCACGATGGTGCTGGGCTCGGCGATCATCTACGCGGTGGGCGTGCCGTACCTGGCGGCCTCGGCCGACGTGTCCCTGACGCGCGCGGTGGCGCTCGGCCTGACGCCGTTCCTGCTCGGGGACGCGCTGAAGGCGGCGCTGGCCATGGGGGCGCTGCCGACGGCGTGGAAGTTCGTGGGCCGCAAGTAGCCGGTACCACCGAATCCGGTACGACCGAATCCCG
>NZ_JBJHPC010000287.1:0-9059 GCF_045257485.1 Streptomyces sp. YS-3
GAGAGAGCCCCACCCCACGGAGCAACGCCATACCCCACCCCTAGTCACCTACGCCCGGCACACCGTCAGAGGGCCGGGACACCGCCCCCGTTGAGGTAAGTGAGTATCACGGCGGTCTGACAACCGCACATTCGTTTGGGGAAGGGGCGGGTCGGTCAGGCCGGACGCCCCACGACGGGACGCCGCGAAACAGCCGATCGGGTCGGTTTTTTGGTTTAGGCTTGCTGTCCCGGTTCCCGGGGCGGACGGTTTCGACGCGCCGGCCTCCGGGCTGCCGTGCGGTCGGCACCGAGGGAGAGGACGGCAGATCCGTGACGGTCGAGTACAGCCTGACCGACGCCGAACACCTCCCGTACGTCATGCACGGTCTGCTCCAGGTGCACCGCGAGAGCGGCGGCGACACCGGGTTCGAGGAGCGCCTGGCCGAGGCCGCCGCCGAGCCGGGCTGGACGGCGGCCATCGGCTACGAGAACGGCGAGGCCGTCGGCTACTGCCACGGCTTCTCGCTGGCGGCGGACACCGACTGGTGGTCCGGCCTGATCGTGCCGCTGCCGGAGTACGTGACGTGGGAGACCGGGCGGCGGACGGCGGTCCTGGACGAGATCGCGGTACGCGAGGCCTGGCGCGGCACGGGTGTGGCCGCGCAACTCCACGAGGTGTGGCTGTCGCTGCGCCCGGAGGAGCGCGTGACGCTTCTCGTGGACTCCGCGGCGGGCGGCGGGGCGCTCCAGTCCGCGTGCGAGGCGTGGGGGTACCGAAGAGTCGCCGACCGCAGGGAGTCGCGCGAGTCCACGGTGTACACGACGATGATCCGCCCGGTACGGCGCCCCTGACCGACCGTGCCCGGGCCGGGTTACCCTCGGCCGCCCCCTGTCGCCATCAGCGCCTCACCGCTCGCCTCACCGGTCGGCGTCCCCGTAAAGACCGAGCCGCTCCAGCGCGCGGATCGCCCGGTAGTCCCTCTCGATCGCCTCGCGGGAGGCCGCGGCCAGGACGAGCACGCCGGGGCACGTGGCGCGGTCGACCGTACGCCGTACGCGGGCACCTGGCGTCAGTGCCCCCTCCGTGGCGACCACCGTGGGCAGGGAGTCGAGGACGCCCAGAAGGCGGCCGTCGAGGAACCCGTCGCGCGGGGCCACCAGCGATACGCGGGACACATGCCGGTACGCGCGCGTCGAGGGCGCGAGCCGCCCGGTGGCGACGGCCTGGACGGTGGCCCGCACATGGTCGATGCCCGTGGCCCGTGCCACGAGCTCCTCCACCGGTGTGGTGCGCGCGAACGCCTGCGCGGACAGCAGGGTGGGTCCGTGCTCGGCGGAGAAGGCGATCCGGCAGCGGGCCGCGCCCGCCCGTACGCCCAGTACGTCCAGGGCCCGCCCCGCGTACCGCAGCAGAGCGCGGCCGAGCACGCTGTGCGTATCCACGAGGTCGGAACGGCCGTGTACGCCCTGGCCGGTGCGCAGTTCGGACCAGAGCGCCACGACCGCGCGCTGCCCCGAACCGGGGACGGAGACGGTGTGGGCGACGAACTGCTGGCCCGGCACCACTTCCTGAATGACGAGGTCGGCGCTTCCGCTCTCGTGGAGGGCGGCAGCGCGCAGCCGCGGCCAGGCGGAGCGGATCTCGGCAGTGCTGGTGCACACGGCCGGAGGCGCGGTCACCGCGCTGTCCGCCGCGGCGAGCGCATAGGCGGGCAGGTCGCGGAGCTCCGCCCAGCGCAGCGCCGCCGTCAGGCTGCCGGTGTGCAGGCCGCGCGGGGCGGCAAGCCCGCTGTCCCGCAGGGCCGCGGCCTGGACGGCCCGGTCGGTCCGCAGTACGGACGTCGTGGCCAAGTTGCCCGCGATGCCCAGCATGTGGGCCAGCTGCTCGGCCAGGCCCACACCGGGTCCACTGCCCGGCACGATCGCGCCGACCTGCCGGGCGCGCAGCTCGCACGCGGTGCGGCGCAGGGTGTCGTGCCGGATCTCCTCCCGGTGGCCGGTCGCAGCGGTGCGGGCGCGGTGCGCCGGGGGCAGGGCCTCGGGGGACAGGCTGACGGCGATGCTCGCCCACTCCGGGCCGGTGTACCGGGCGGCGGAGGCGCTGTCACCGCCGGGAGCGACGACGGCAACGGTCGGCGGCGAGACGGAAGAAGGGGACAGTGAGCGGGCGGGCGAGGAGAAGGACACGGCGAGGCTCCGGAACGGACGGGGGCCCGCGTCATCGTGCGGGCTGAGGGCGAGTCGAGTCGAGTCGGGGAAGTTTTTTGGGGTGGGGGGAAGGCGGGCGCATGGAGGCACCCGGCGTCCGAGCCGTCGCGGGCAGGCGGGGCGAGGGGGCGCCGCCGGTCATGGGCGGCGCCCCCCTTCCGGGGCCGAGGCGCCCGTGGAGGGCGGCGGGCGTACGGCGGCTCGTCGCCACGCTCTCGGCCGGTCCCGGCCGGCGAAGGGACGTGTACCGGCGGGACCTCTCAGGGGTGGTAGCGGTGGCCCGACGGCGGGCCGGAACCGGTACGCGGGCGGGCCGGGTCGTGGACCCGCGTCACCGCGTCACCGCGTCATGGCGTCTTCGGGTCCGGATCGGGAGGGTGCGTGGCGGCGCACGAGGGACTCCCCTCGGTCATGGGGAGCTCGTGCACACCGACGGCGCATGTGCCAGCTGCGTGAGGCGAGGGGGTCGCGTACGTACGTCCTGGGCAGGGCCATCAGCGAGGGCGATCCACCGCACACCGAGCACCGCACACCAAGCACCGGTCAATGTGTCCCGTGGCGCGTGCTGCCCAGGTCACCGTCTGGCGCGTCTGCCCCGTCTCGCCGCGCAGGACGTTTGTGCCGCACGCGCTCTGCGGTGTGCGCCCCCGACTGCCACGACGTGGCGGTGGATGGCCCTCGGTCCGATGCCCATGCTCCGGGTGCCGCCGGTCCCCCGGACCGGACGGCCGTGCGTCTGTGCCATGCTCCACTCCCCGTCTTGGCCGGCGGGCCCCCGAATTCGTCACCGCCGGTCCGAACCCTGCTCAAAGTCACCACCTCCGCGCCGGAACCCGCGGAACCGCTGCGCGCCCGGCGGGAGGTGGATCGGTATGCGGTTGTCGCCGGGCGTTCAAGTGCAACTGCCCCGGCCCCGGATGACAGCTCCGCGACCTGATGGTGTTTCATCCTGAGGGACCGGCGATCATTTAACAACGGGAAGTTAATCTCCCGTATTACGGTATCTGATATTTAATATTCAACTACATTGCTCTGGGGGAGGGCACGTGAATCAACAGGTCATCCAGCAGTTAATGCGGGCCCGCAGGGAAGCGCTCCGGCCGGAGGAGGCGGGACTGCCGCCCCGGCCCGCGGCGGGCCGCCGGGGGCCGCGGGTCAGGGGACTGAGTCAGACGGACGTCGACTTCCTGATGCGCAAGGGCGTCGGCACCTACCAGAAGGTCGAGTCGGGTGCCCTGCGTCCCACACCCGCCTACCTCCTGGAACTGGCCAGGGTGCTCAGGTTCAAGGACAGCGAGTACATCTATGCCCATCTGGAGTACTTCGGGACGGAGCCGTCCCTTCCGCTCCACCCGGCCGCCGAACCGGATCTGCTGCCCTCCTGGCAGCAGGTACTGGACGGCCAGCGGGAGATGGCGTACATCACGGACTTCCGCTACAACCTGCGTTTCCACAACGAGCCGTTCGCCCAGATGTTCCCGCGCGGGGAGCCGCCGGAGAACACCATGGCCTGGATGCTGCTGGACCGCGAGGCGCGGGAGTTCACGCTGATGGACTGGGGGTCCGTGTGGCTGCCCGCCCTGGTCCCGGCGCTGCGGGCCTCGCTGGCCGCCCATCCCGACGACCCCGTTCTGCTGGGCATCCGCGAGGGGCTGATGGACGACCCGTGGACGCGCCGCCACTACCAGGAGAGCGGCAGCGCGAAGATCCACCCGGACGGCGACCGGCGACCGCTGCGCCACGCCATTCTCGGGGAGGGCCACGTCACCATGATGCTCAGCCAGTTCCCGAACCCGTCCGGAGCGCGCTATACGACCCTGCTCTTCGATCGGGCGGAGACCGTGAACTGACGCGCGCCCGTGGCGCCGACGACTGTTTTCGGACGTAATTCAGCAGACCGGAATCCAGCCGGTACACCTGTGCCCTGTGGCGATTACCCCAGGGCACGGCCGGCCGGTGAGCCGGCCGGACGAGGAAAGAATGCGCTCATGAGCTTGCCCCCTGCACTCACCCGCATAGCCGACGGAATCCACGCCTGGGTTCCGCAGAAGAACGGGACCTGGGGTTTCGCCAACTGCCTGGTCATCGCCTCCGGTACGGAGGCCGCTCTGGTCGACACTCCCTACGACGGCCCCCTGACCCGCACCCTCATGGCGGCGGCCACGGCCGTCCTGCCCGAGGGAGCCCGGGTGCGCACCATCGTCAACACGCACGCCAACGGCGACCACACCTTCGGCAACGCCTTCTTCCCGGGCGCCGAGATCATCAGCACCCGGGCCAGCCTGGACCACCTCTGCCTGGAGCCGGACCCGGAGGCGATGCACCTCCTCACCCACACCACCCCCGCCGACGAGCCGCTCGGCTGGTACATGCGCAAGCATTTCGGCCATTACCGTTACGACGGCCTCCAACTGCGCCCGCCCACCCGGACCTTCACCGGCCGGCACACGCTCCACGTCGGAACGGTTCCCGTGGAGCTCATCGAGGTCGGCCCGGCACACACCGTCGGCGACCTGATCGTCCACCTCCCCGAGCAGGCCACCGTCTGCGCCGGCGACATCCTCTTCGTCGGCGACCACCCCGTGCACTGGGAGGGCCCGCTCTCCCGCGTCGCGCGGGCATGCGAGACCATCCTGGCCCTGAACCCCCGTACCGTCGTACCCGGCCACGGTCCCATCGTCGGTCCGGAGGGGGTCCGCGACCACCTCACCTACCTCCGCGACCTGGAGACCCTCATCCACGCCGGCCACGCCGCCGGCCGGAGCGCGCGGACGACCGCCGAGGCCATCATCGAGTCGGGCTTCCACTCCCACCTGGGCCTGCCGGAACGTCTGCTGATCCAGACGGCCGTCGAATACCGCCACCTGGACGAGGACACCTCGGCCCCCGACCTGATCGCGCTCGCGAGGGAGGCCGCCCAGTGGGCCTTCGACCGACGCCCCGACTCACCGGCGCCCGACGCCGTTCCGGCGCGCCACGCCCCGGAGCCGGACGTTTGGGCGCGCCGCCACGACCACGCTAGGAGTGTTTGATCGTCTGGCCTTCGGGGACCTGGTAGCAGCCCGATACGACTTCGATGGCGAGGCTCGGGACGTCGTCCTTGCTGTACGCCACGATCGAGACGCTCATCTTCTTGGCGTCGTTGTCGGCGACGAGATTGAGGTTCTTGTTCGGGCTGTTGTCCCGGTACTCGTCCTTCAGCACCCAACCACCGGTGCTGAGCTTCTCCTTGAGGTGCTTCATGGCGACGTCGTTGTCCGCGGCGGACGTCGGGGCGAAGTTCCACGGGTGGTACACCTGGAAGTACTTCTCCGGATCCCTGCCCGGGCACGCCTTGACGCCGGGCCCGGGCTCCGAGGCCTTGCCGGGCACCCCGGTGAATTCGTAGACCTGGCTGGACACCGCCTTCACGGCGGCGACCGCGTCATCGGTGCCGGCTGTGCCCGCGAGGGGGATCGTCGAGGTGTCGTCGTCGCTCATGCCACATCCACTGAGAAGAAGGCCGGTCAGTACGAGGGGGAACAGGGCGCTGCCCGGACGGCGTCGCCGGCGAGCAGCGGGGAGCGGTGCGCGGAGCATGCGGGTCCTTGGTGAAGTGCGTGGGGGCCGGTGACGGCCCGGACGGTGGGCGTTGTACGGCTCGGTGGTGCCCGGCGTCATCGGGGAGCGGTGACGTTGTCGTACTTGCCGACCACGACCAGCGCCTGGTTCTTCAGGGCCGTCGTGTCCCGGTCCCAGTACTCACTGTGGCCGTGCGCTCCCTTCGTCGCCGACGGGCCGCTGCCCTCGGGGTCCGTGTTCATCTGGTTCGCGCCGAAGGCCTCGTCGCTGGGGATGAGGAACACGCCGCCGCCCATCTTCCACGAGCTGCCGCCGTGACCCCAGCGGCCGATGTCCGGCACCTTGTCGCCATCGGCCTCCTCGTTCCATACGTGCCCCTTGGGGACGTCCATTTCGTCGGCCGAGCCCACCTTGACCCCCGGGCTGCCCGCGAAGATGACGTCGTCCGCGTTGAGGTCGCCCTTCTGGGCCGCCGCCCCGATGAGGGTGGTGCCGTAGGAGTGCCCGATGGCCGTACGGTGCGGCTCACCGGGAGCACTGTACGAAGCGTCGAGGCCGTCCATGAACTTCCGGTAGGCAGGCGCGCCGTCATAGGCGTAATGCTCGAACGGCGAGTCTTTGACGATGTCCTGCGGGGCGTCGTAGCCGAGCCAGGCGATGGTCGACACGGACGCGTCGGGTGTCACCCGCTGCGTCTGGCGCCACAGCTCCGTCGTCCGGTCGATACTGCCCCCGAATCCCTCCAGGTTCGACGTCGTGCCCGGCACGTACACCGCCTGATGCCGTGCCGTGTCCGGGTTCCCGTTGGCCACGATGGCCCGCCCATGGCCCTCGGGGCTGAAGCCGAGCAGGTACGCCTCGGGCAACCCCTCCGTCCCCGTCTGGTCGAACCGCTTCTGGATGGCGCCCATGCCCTTGAGGGACGATTCCAGGTGGCGGTACCGGTCCCCGTACTTCTTGTCCCAGTCCATCCATTCGTCGGTGTGCACCTTGGAGGGGAACATCCCGGCGGTGATCCACGTCCACTCGTTGGCCGGGGGTTTGGGGATGCCGTTCAGTTCCGTCTGGTACTGGCCGCGCCGCTCGTCGAAGACCATGCGGTTGGCCTCGTCGCGGACCGTGGCCGGCAGGCCGTCGAGGGTGCCGACGGTGTCGGGGTGCAGTGCGGTCCAGGCGGCCTGCTGGTCGGGGCTGAGGTGCTTCCACCAGTCCGCGTTGGCCTTGGGGCTGCCGTCCTTGGGGGGCTGGGGGAGGGAGTCCAGGTAGTGCTTGCCCGCTGCCTGGACAGCCTCGGTGTCCTTGGCGACGTCCGCCCAGTCGCCGTCGGAGACGACCAGGTCGTCGTCGGCCTTGAGCTTGCGCAGTTGCGGCGCCCACTTCTGGTCCGTGTCGGTGGCCTCTTTGAGGGCCTCGGCGATACGGTTCGCTATATCCTGCGCGATCTTGTAGTTGGGGTTGGGGTCGAGGTTGCGCGCCTGCTCCTGGATCGCGGCGGCCGGCCCGGTGAGGGAGTTGCTGCTACTGGCGGAGCCGGGTCCCGGTGGTGCCCCGCCCGGGTTCTGGCCCGCCGCCGGATAGCTGACCGACCCGTCCGCGCCCACCGTGAACTTGTGCTCGGCCGCCTCGGACAGCGCCCGGTTCAGTTTGTCCTGTGCGGGGCGCATGTCGGCGGCGAACGCGGTCAGGGCGGTGGCGGCGAGGCCGCACTCGACCTGTACGTAGTGGAAGTCCTTGGCGACCTCGCGCAGCTGGCCCACCGCCGCGTCGGCCGCCGCTCCCTTGAGGGCCTTCTGCATCTGGGCGGTGATCCGCTGTTCCAGCGCGTCCTTGGCACCACTGGCCATGTCGCTGGAAGTGCGGTATCCGTTCGCCGCTTCCTCGAACTCGTGCAGCTTCAGCGTCTTCAGCGTCTCGATGTCCACGGCTCAGGTCACTTTCCCCCGCCACCGACGGCCGGGGTGTCCTGGTACTGCTTGCCCAGCTCCACGAAGAGGCCCCTGATGTTGTCGTCGGTCAGGAGCAGGTCGTTGCCCGCCCGCTCCAGCCTGCCCTGGAGGGCTGTGCACCGGCCGGACAGTTTGTCGAGGTAGGTCTTCCAGCTCTGGTAGACCTCGGCCTGCGCCGCGGCGCTCTCCACCCCGCCACCGGTGGCCAGCCCCTGCTGGCCCGTCTCCAGGGCGGTGAGCGCCTTCTTCACGTCGCCGCTCAGCCCGCCGACGGCACTCCCGGCCGCCGTCCAGGCGGCCTTGCTGGACTGCACGTCCCCGTTGCCGCCACCACCGCCGTCATCGGCATGGGCCAGGCGCATGCCGCCCCCGCCGCCCGGAGGACCGCTCTTGAGCCGCGCCCACTCGTCCGCGAAGGACCCCACCCGTTCCACCGTTCCCCCTTTGATCCCACCCGTCTCGTACGTCACTGCGGCTCTGCGCCGCCGTCAGGCTACAAGGAGCGGAACGGGGGCTCGTGAGTACCCGTACTCAGATGCCGGTTTCGGCGGGGGCGGGGGTCCGCTATAGTAGATCTTGAGCTTGCGCCGCGAACGAGCGGTGGCAGGACCGGCGTTGGTGGTCCAAGGAAAGGCGCCCCACTTCCTGTGGGGAGATGCAGGTGCAAGGCCTGCCCAGCGCTCGATGGAGAAGGGCCCGGGTTCCCGTAGTCACTACGGGGCCAGGGCCCTTCTCCGTGCTGTCCGTGGGGCCCGGCCGTGGGGTCTCAGGCGATCCCGTAGATCCGGAACGCGTACAGGGCCGGCACGGGGCAGGCGAGGGCGCCGAGCAGGAGCAGGCGGCTCGCCGGTGCCAGGCGGCGGACTCCGGGAGCGAAGGCCAGCGCGCCGAGCGCCGCGGCTGCGCCGAGGACGGTCCCGAAGTAGGTCAGGACGAAGTCCCGGACGGGCGCGCCGTCCGCGGCGCCCCAGAGCGCCGCCATGCCGACCACCAAGGTCAGCAGGGCGAGCGAGGCGAGCGTCATACCCCATACCGCGGCGGCGAGTCCGATGACGACGGCCTGCCCGGGGCGGGGACGGGGCCGCGGCGGCCGGTAGGGGCCGTACAGGGTCGCGTAAGTGGTGGGGTTCACAGGGGTTTCCATTTCCGTCGCCTCGGTTTTCGGGTCCGGGACGATCCTCGTGCCGGGGCGCCGCCGGGGCATGCGCGCGCCTACTCATCTCGCGCGCGGGCCCCTACTCAGCCCATGGGGCCCGCGTGGTGGCCGGCGCAGTGGCACGTACCCGTACCCACGGGTCTCGGCTCAGCGGTCCGGAGCCACTCGCGCGGCAGCCCGCGCAAGGGCCCGCCGCCCCCGGAAAAC
>NZ_JBJHPC010000288.1:0-9026 GCF_045257485.1 Streptomyces sp. YS-3
GAGTACGTCACCGCCCCCGCCCGCCAGTTCGCCCGCAAGCCCGCCTCCCTCAACCACGACGAGGCCGCGGCCGTCCCGCTCGCCGCGCTCACGGCCTGGCAGGTCCTGGTGGACACCGCCGACGTACGCCCCGGTCAGCGCGTGCTCGTCCACGCCGCGGCGGGTGGCGTGGGCCACTTCGCCGTCCAGATCGCCAAGCACCTCGGCGCCCATGTGATCGCCACCGCCAGCGCGGGCAAGCACGCCTGGCTGCGGGAGCWCGGCGCCGACGAGGTCGTCGACTACACCGCCACCCCCTTCGAGAAGGCCGTCTCCGGCGTCGACGTGGTCGTCGACCTCGTCGGGGACGAGATCGACAGCACCAGCACGCGCTCCCTGGAGGTGCTGCGGCCGGGCGGTCTGCTGGTCGCCGTCCCCTCCGGGGTCTCCGGCGAGCTCGCCGAGAAGGCCGCCGCGGCCGGTGTGCGCGCCAGGCCGTTCCTGGTGGAGCCGGACGGCACGGCCCTGGCCACCCTGGCCGGGCTGATCGACGCCGGCGCGGTCACGGTCGAGGTGGCGTCGGTGCTGCCGCTGGCGGAGGTCGCGCAGGCCCACCAGCAGCAGGCCTCGGGCCGCACCCGGGGTAAGATCGTCCTGCGGGTGTCCGAGTGAACCCGCCGCGGTGAGGGGCGCTACAGCGCCGGGGTGTCCAGGGCGAACAGCCGTCCGTACCCCGTGATCGCCTCGGTGTGGCTGTCGGCCGCGCGCAGCACCGCCCACAGCAGTACCTGATTGGCCGTCAAGACCGGTCGTCCCAGGGTGGATTCGAGGCGTTCCACCATCCCCACCGCACGGAAGCCGTTGCCTCCCACGACGACGGCTTCCGTCTCCTCGGGGTTGTGGGCGGCTACCCAGTCGTGCAGCTCGCGCGGCCGGATGAGGGACTGTCCGCTGGGCAGGGCGCAGGGCGCGGAGAACCGTACGTCGAAGCCGGCCGCCTCGTAGTAGGCGCGGCCCAGGTCGTTGAGCTCCTGGTCGAACCAGGGCGGATCGACCAGACAGATCCGGGTGGCGCCCAGCAGGCGCAGGGCCTCCACCGTCGAGGCGCAGGTGGCGACCACCGGCAGGCCGTCGGCGCGGGCCGCCAGCCGGGTGAGCATCGCCGCCTCGCCGTCCGCGCCGATGACGTACGCGGAGCTGGTGAAGGCGTAGCCGATGGCGGCCAGGGGTGCGGCGGCCAGCTGTGCGGCGGCCTCGTCCACGTGGGGCGGCCCGGCGAAGGCCCGTACCGGGGCGAGCGGGATCGTGGCGTCCATGGCGCCGCCGGAACGCATCGCGCCGAACGGCACCCGGGCGGCGTGCACGCCCACGTCGGGCGGGGCCATCGCGCGGAACTCCGACTCGGGCCCCACATCGGCGTGGGGCGTGAGCACGCCGACGCGCACCCGCACCTCCCAGCCATCAGGTCGCCACATCGCTCCCGCACCTCCACACGGACGGCTCTGCTGTACGGACCGCCTGCTTCCGCTTGTCCATCGTGCGGGCCCACGGCCGACCGCGCGATATGCCGCCGCCATCCGGGTGCGCCCGGCCCGCCCGCGCTGACCTGCGCTTTCCCGTGATCGTCGTGGTCGGGCACCGAGCGCCAACGCCCTTGCGCCATGCCGCAGTTGATCGGCGTCCTTGGATTCCGCGACCTCACCATGGCTATCGTCCCGCTGTGAGGAGCGACAAGCAGCGGCGAACCGCCCGGTTCCCCGCGAGTCGCTCCCCGCCACCCCCGAAGGCACCGGGCAGGACGACAGGAGTGTGTGGGCATGAGGAGTGAGGTTCCCAGGACGGTGTGCCTGGTCGGCGCCGGACCGCGCGGCCTGTCGGTGCTGGAGCGGCTGTGCGCCAACGAGCGCGCACGGCCGACGCACTCCGCGGTGACCATCCACGTGGTGGAGCCCTGCGAGCCCGGCGCCGGCGCCGTTTGGCGCACCGACCAGTCCCGGCTGCTGCTGATGAACACGGTGGCCTCGCAGATCACCGTCCACACCGACGACGGCTCGTGCATCGAGGGGCCCATCGAGCCCGGCCCCACCCTGGAGGAGTGGGCGCGCGAGATCACCGCGTCCGGCGACCGCGCCGGGCATGGCGAGCAGACCCTCGCCGAGGCCCGTGACCTGGGGCCGAACACCTACCCGAGCCGGGCCTTCTACGGAAGCTACCTCTCCGCGATGTTCCAGCAGGTGGTCCGGCGCGCCCCCGCGCACGTCACGGTCGAGGTCCACCGCTCGCGCGCCGTCGCCCTCGCGGACAGCCACGGCGAGGCCGACTGCGAGCAGGCCGTCGGCCTCTCCGACGGAACCTGGCTCAGCGGCCTGGACGCCGTGGTCCTCGCCCAGGGCCACGTTCCCGTACGGCCCACCGCCCGCGAGGAGCGGACCGCCAGCCTCGCCCGGGTCCACGGTCTGCGCTACCTCCAGCCCGCCAACCCCGCCGACCTCGACCTGAGCGTCGTCGCGGCCGGCGAGCCGGTCCTGCTGCGCGGCCTCGGCCTCAACTTCTTCGACCACATGACCCTGCTCACCCAGGGACGCGGCGGCTCCTTCGAACGGGTCGGGGGGCGGCTGGTGTACCGGCCCTCGGGGCAGGAGCCGGTGATGTACGCCATGTCGCGCCGGGGTGTGCCCTACCACGCCCGCGGTGAGAACGAGAAGGGTGCCTCCGAGCGCCATCTCCCGCGTCTGCTCACCCCCGAGCACGTCGCAGCCCTGCGCAAACGGGCGGCGGACGGTCAACGCATCGGGCTGCGTGAGGAGTTGTGGCCGCTGATCACCCGTGAGGTGGAGAGCGTCTACTACGGCACCTGGCTGACCGCCCACGGCCGTGACGCCGAGCGCCCGGCCCTGGTCGACCGCTTCCTGGCGTGCGAGAGCGCCGAGGGGCGCGGCGCACTGCTCGACGCGGCCGGCATACCGCAGGCGGAGCGCTGGAGCTGGGAGCGGCTCTCGCGGCCGTACGGGGACCAGGAGTTCGGCGACCGGGACGCGTTCCGCGACTGGCTGCTGCGCCATCTGCGCGACGATGTGCGCGAGGCCCGGCGGGGCAACCTCAGCGGGCCCCTCAAGTCCGCCCTCGACGTCCTGCGCGACCTGCGCAACGAGGTGAGACTCGCGGTCGACCACAGCGGTCTGCACGGTGACTCGCACCGCGACGAACTCGACGGCTGGTACACCCCGCTCAACGCCTTCCTCTCCATCGGACCCCCCACCTCGCGCATCGAGGAGATGATCGCCCTCATCGAGGCGGGCGTCCTGGAAGTGACCGGCCCGGGGACCGAGATACGCATCGACACCGTCCGCCCCGCCTTCGTCGCCCAGTCCCGGTCCGTCCCCGGACCGCCCCTGCGGGCCCAGGTGCTGATCGAGGCCCGGCTGCCCGAGGCGGATGTGCGGCGCGCCGCCGACCCGCTCCTGCAGCACCTGGTCGCCACCGGGCAGGCCGTGAACCACCGGGTGCCCACCGCCGGGGGCGCCTGGTACGAGACCGGCGGCCTCGCGGTGGCCGAGCGCCCCTACCGCCTCCGTGACGCGCGGGGCCGGACGCACCCGCGCCGGTTCGCCTACGGGGTGCCCACCGAGGCCGTGCACTGGGTGACCGCGGCCGGGATCCGGCCCGGGGTGGACTCGGTGACCCTGGCCGACTCCGACGCCATCGCCCGCGCGGTGCTCGCCCTCGCACCCCGCCCCAC
This sequence comes from Streptomyces sp. YS-3, assembly GCF_045257485.1. Classification (NCBI taxonomy): domain Bacteria; kingdom Bacillati; phylum Actinomycetota; class Actinomycetes; order Kitasatosporales; family Streptomycetaceae; genus Streptomyces; species Streptomyces sp. YS-3. Next base: position 3,719 of record NZ_JBJHPC010000288.1, read on the forward strand.
CGCGTCCGCCACCGCCGCYGACCGTCTGCAAGGAGCCCTCGTATGACCAGCCGCTCCGACACTCCGCTCGACTCCGGTCTGCTCTCGCCGGTCCGTGCCGGCACCCCGGTCGAGGAGGCCGTCGGCGACCCGGCGTGGCTCCAGGCGATGCTGGACGCCGAGGCGGCGCTGGCCCGGGCGCAGGCCCGGCTCGGCACCCTGCCGGAGGAGGCCGCCGAGGTCATCGGCGCACAGGCCCGCGCCGACCACTTCGACCTGCGGGAACTGGCGCTGGCCGCGCGCGAGACCGCCAACCCGGTCGTGGGCGTGGTGCAGGCGCTGACCAGGCGCGTCGCCGCCGTGGACCCGGCCGCCGCGCACTACGTCCACCGCGGCTCCACCAGCCAGGACATCTTCGACACCGGCGCGATGCTGGTGGCCGGGCGGGCGCTGCGGCTGATGCGCGCCGACCTCGCCAGGTCCGCCGACGCCCTGGCCGGTCTGGCCCGGCGCCACCGCGCCACCACCATGGCGGGCCGCACCCTCGCCCTGCACGCCGTCCCCACCACGTTCGGGCTGAAGGCCGCGGGCTGGCGGCAGCTGCTGCTCGACGCCGACCTGCGACTGGAACGCGTCCTGGACGCGGGGCTGCCCGTCTCCCTGGGCGGGGCGGCGGGAACGCTCGCCGGATACCTGGAGTACGCGCGCCTGGACGGTACGGGCCCGCTGGACCCGGGGGAGTACGCCGCCCGGCTCACCGAGGCCTTCGCGCGGGAGACCGGGCTCGCCGCGCCCGGCCTGCCCTGGCACACCCTGCGCACCCCGGTCGCGGACCTCGCCGCCGCCCTCGCCTTCACCGCCGCCGCCCTCGGCAAGATCGCGGTAGATGTGCAGTCGCTGACGCGCACCGAGGTCGGGGAGGTCGCCGAGCCCGCGGTCACCGGACGCGGCGGTTCGTCGGCCATGCCGCACAAACGCAACCCGGTCCTGGCGACCCTGCTGCGCAGCGCGGCGCTCCAGGTGCCCGTGCTGGCCGCGGGCGTCACGCAGTGCGTGCTCTCCGAGGACGAGCGCTCCGCCGGGGCCTGGCACGCCGAGTGGCAGCTGCTGCGCGAGTGCCTGCGGCTGACCGGCGGTGCCACCCACACCCTGGTCGAGCTGGCCGAGGGACTGGAGGTGCGGCCCGAGCGCATGACGCGGAACCTGGCGCTGACCGGTGGCCAGATCGTCTCCGAGCGGATCGCGGCGGTCCTGGCGCCCCGGCTGGGCAGGACCGAGGCCAAGCAGGCACTCACCCGGGCCTCGCACGCGGCCCAGAGCTCCGGCCGGCCGCTGGCGGACGTCCTCGCCGAGTCCGAGGAGGTGCGCGGCCACCTCACCCCCGCGGAGCTGGCCGAGCTGTGCGACCCGGCGCGGTACACGGGCGCCGCGGCGGCCCTCGTGGACCGGGCGGTGGGCACCCCGCGCTGAGACCGGCCGTGCGGGATACCCCGATCGGCCCCTTCGTCTGCGTGGCTGACGGTTACTCAGGTCCGAAGGTGCTGCCCTGTGACGGGGGGTCACACGACGACAGGAGACTCATGCGTACCGCACTGCTGCGCAACGGGGCCAGGGTGGCGGCAGCCGCCGCCCTGGCCCTCGCCACCGCACTCGGTGGCGCCGCCACCGCCGACGCCACCGCCCGCGGCGAGGAGTACGGCCACCACGGCAACCCGGTGGAGGTGGAGATCGGGGCCTCGGGCATCCACGCCCCGGACACCGCGCAGGCCGGCCTGGTGGCCTTCCACGTACGGACCGACGACCCCAAGGGCCACTTCCTCCAGGCCTTCCGGCCGCACCGCGGTGTCACCGTGCGCAAGGTCCTCGCCGACCTGGGCAAGGCCGTCAGCAAGAAGCCCGCAGCCGCCGCGCGGGGCATCTCTGCGGTGCGTGACGAGGCCGAGCTGTTCGGTGGGGCCCAGGTCACCCCGTCCGTGCCGGAGACCTTCACCACTCGGGTCGGCGCGGGCCCCGTCGTCCTCCTGGACTTCACCGCCTTCCTGGCCGACCCGGCCCACCCCGTCACCCGCGTCCTGCACCTGCGCGACGGATCGTCCGGCGACCTGGCGGACTTCCCCGACAGCATCGTGATCACCCGTGAGACCTCGAAGGGACCCCGCTTCGACGTCAACGGCCTGCACAAGGCGAGGGAGAACGTCCTCGTCCACAACGCCTCGGACGAGATCCACGAGATGGGCCTCCAGCCCGTCAAGCCCGGCACGACCGACGCCCAGCTCCAGAAGTTCTTCGCCGGCCACACCGCCGGCCAGCCGCCGTTCACCGGGCCCTCCCTCGGCCTCGGCGCCATCTCGCCGGGACGCACCGCGCTGCTGGAGCCCCACCACCTGCGGCCGGGCACCTACGCGCTGCTCTGCTTCGTACCGGACGACAAGACCGGGGTTCCGCACGTCGCCGAGGGCATGCACAAGGTCGTGGTCCTGACCTGACGCCCGTCGCGCGTCCGCCCGGCCCCGAGCGGCGGACGCGCCGGGACGGTGTGCGGCGGCTCCACCGCCGCCACCGCCCCCGGCGGCCCCGGCGGGGTCAATTCCGGCCCGTAGCACGGGAAACGGCCGGAAAACGCCGTACGTCGGATCCGTCCAACCGGTGCGGAACGGCAAGAAAAGGATCTTCGCGTCCGGGTCGTTGTGACACGCTGTCGAGGTGTCCCGCGTGCAACACCGAACGAGAAGAGAGACGTTCATGACCACAGTGCTCGGATCCTCCGTGGACATCCCCACGCAGGACGGCACCGCCGACGCCTACCTCGTCCACCCCGACGACAACGCCCCGCACCCCGGGGTCCTGCTCTACATGGACGCCTTCGGGCTCCGCCCCCACCTCAAGAAGATGGCCGACCGTATCGCGGCGGCCGGATACACCGTGCTGGTCCCCAACGTGTTCTACCGGGCGGGCCGGGCGCCGATCGCCGAGCTGCCCGACTTCATCGACCCGCAGCAGCGGCCGGACATCTTCGAGACCCTGGGCCCGCACATATTCGCCCTCACCGCCGACCTGGTCGTACGGGACGCGGACGCGTATCTGGGCTGGCTGGCCGAGTCCCCGCTGACGACGGACGGGCCGGTGGGCGTCACCGGCTACTGCATGGGCGCGGGCCTCGCCCTGCGCACCGCCGGGTCCTTCCCCGAGCGGGTCGCGGCGGCGGCCGGCTTCCACGGCGGCCGGATGGCCACCGACGCCCCCGACAGCCCGCACCTGCTCGCCGGGCGGATCACCGCCGAGCTGTACTTCGGCCACGCCGACCAGGACCCGGGCATGCCGGCCGAGCAGATCGACCGGCTGAACAAGGCGCTCTCGGAAGCCGGGGTCCGCCACCGGGCCGAGGTCTACCCGGGCGCCCAGCACGGCTACACCCAGGCCGACACCGCGGCCTACGACGCCGCTGCCGACGCCCGTCACTGGGAGGCCCTGCTCGCCCTGCTGGACCGCGCGCTCTGAGGCGTACGGACACGAGGACAGGCGAAGAGGCCCGCATCCCAGGGGATGCGGGCCTCTTCGTACAGTAGCGGGGACAGGATTTGAACCTGCGACCTCTGGGTTATGAGCCCAGCGAGCTACCGAGCTGCTCCACCCCGCGTCGGTGAACCCAACTGTACGGCACTTCGCGCGCCCCCATGACCAGTCGCCCCCGCGCGCACCCGCACACGACATCTCCTGGCTCCGGCCGCCCCGGACCGGGGGTTTGGTTGACTGGGGCCATGAGCGATCTCTTCGTCAAGATCTGCGGTCTGCGGACCGAGCGCGATGTGGACGCGGCCGTGGAGGCCGGGGCCGACGCCGTGGGGTTCGTCTTCGCGGCCAGTCCGCGCACGGTGGACACCGAGACCGCCCGGCGCCTGGGCGCACGGGTGCCGGAGCACGTGCTCACGGTGGGTGTATTCCGCGGGCAGCCGGTGGAGGAGGTCCGGCGGCTGACGCGGGAGAGCGGTGTCCGTGCCGTCCAGTTCCACGGCGACGAGGGCCCCGAGCACTACCGCGCCCTGCGCGCCCCCGGCCGTACGCTGATCCGGGCCACCGCCGCGGGAGAGGTTCCGGTCGGCTGCGGAGAGCTGGACGAGGACATGCTGCTGCTCGACGCCCCCGACCCCGGCTCGGGCAAACCGTGGAACTGGGCCTCGCCCCGGTTCACCGCCCCCACGGGCCGCTGGCTGCTCGCGGGAGGCCTGCACCCGGAGAACGTCTCGCGGGCGGTCGAGGCCACCGGGGCGTGGGGTGTGGACGTCTCCAGCGGGGTGGAGAGCGAACGCGGGGTGAAGTCGGAGCGGCTGATCCGCGCGTTCGTGGCGGCGGCGCGGCGGTAGGCGGTACGGACCGCCGAGGATCCACCCGTCCGCCGGAGGCCCGGCGGTTCCCGGCCGTCGGGGGTGTCCGCGCCCGCCCGGATGCGGAGTGGCGGGGGAAGGGGTGATCCTGGAGTCCGGGGGCTGCCTGCTCTAGGAGGACACGACATGTCCGTCATGGACAAGCTCAAGCAAATGCTCAAGGGGCACGAGGACCAGGCGGGTAAGGGTGTCGACCGCGCCGGTGACTTCGTCGACGAACGAACGCAGAGCAAGTACAGCGGCCAGGTGGACACCGCCCAGGACAGGCTCAAGCAGCAACTGGACTCGGACCGCGAGCAGGGCGGTGGGCAGGACAACCCACCGATGGCGTGACACACCCGGGCACCTGGTCGTCGGCCCCGGCACGGCCGGGGCCGACGACCGCTCACGTCCCGGCGACCGCCGCACCGCACACGGGGCAGCGGTCCCGGCCGTCCCACCCGCGCCAGCCGAAGTCCGCGGGGGGAGAGGGACTGGCCCTCCAACTCCGCGCGTACGGCGACCCGGTAGGCCCATACCGCCGCGATGTACGGGTGGTACGCCTCGTGGAAGACGGGTGACTCCGCCCCCGCGCCGGTGGCCACGGCCCGGCGCAGCGCCCGGAGTTGTTCGTACATCCTCTGCCCGGCACGGGCCACCTCGGTGCCGGCCTCGATGAACAGCCGCTCCCGCACTTCCTGGATCCCGCCCTCGCGCAGGGCGGCCCGTGTGGCGGCCTCCAGACCGGGTTCCTCCCCGGCGGTCCGCGCGAGGTGGCGCAACCGTGTGAAGCACGCCTCGGCGGCGGAGATGAACTCCAGATACACCGTGCGCCGCCGCGCCCCGGACCCGCGCTCGTCCTCCCTGCGGTGCCGCAGGTAGTCCGCCAGCACCGTCCCGGAGATCGCGATCGAGCCACCGCTGAGCGTCGCGACGAGCGTGCCCCAGTCCACCTTGCCTCCCGCCCC
>NZ_JBJHPC010000289.1:0-8961 GCF_045257485.1 Streptomyces sp. YS-3
GGGACGGGGACGAGGGACAGGTTCGATACCTTGCTGTCTAACTCCCCACTTACCGAGCAAGGTTGCCAAAAATCATCCGATTGGATGGAAATTCGCCCTCTGCGGCATGCGCGAAACAACAGGGGTGCGGGGCGCCTTGACGCCTTCCGGGGACACCGCCCGGCCGCCCGCCCTGGACCCGGAGACGCGGGCCTGACCGCTGTGCGGTGACGTTCACGACGCCCGGGCGTCCGCTCCCTTCGGGGGGGTGGACGCCCGGGCCTTTCCGTCGGCGGGCCGGGCCCGGCGGCCTCAGAACGTCAGGTTCCAGCTGTCGATCCGGCCGGTGTCACCGCCCGCGTTGTCGTTGACGCGCAGTTTCCAGGTGCCGTTGGCCACCCGCGCGGAGGCGTCGACGGTGTACGTCTGGTGGATGTCGTCCGCGCTGCCGCCGGTGTGGTTGTGCAGGGTGTACACGGTGCCGTCGGGGGCGACCAGGTCGACCTTCAGATCACCGATGTAGGTGTGCACGATGTTCACCCCCACCTTGAGCGCGGCCGGGGCGTTGCCGCTCACCCCGGTGACGGTGAGGGGGCTCTCCACGGTGGTGTTGTCGCCGACGGCGACATCGGCCGTGTTCTCGAAGTACTTCCCCGGCGGGACGGTGGCGCCGACCGCCTTGAGCGCGTCGACCTGGCCCTCGCCGAAGAACGCGTTCTTCGCGGTGGTGCCGGTGCACCGGCTGTCCGACGGGCAGGGGACGTCGTTGGCCTGGACGGCCAGCTTGTCGCGGAGCTGGGCCGGGGTGATGCCCGGGTTGGCGCCGGCCAGGAGCGCGGCCACCCCCACGACGTGCGGGGAGGCCATCGAAGTGCCGCTCTTCGTGCCGTACTTGCCGCCCGGCAGGGTGGAGTAGACGCCGCTGGAGCCGTCGCCGCCCGGGGCCGCGACGTCGATCACGCCGTTGCCGAAGTTGGAGTAGGACGCCTTCACGTTGCCGCTGCCCATCGCCGAGACGGTGACGACGCCCGGCAGCTCGGTCGGGATGTCGAGGCAGGCGTTGGTGATACGGCGGGTGGTGGGCGTCGAGTCGTTGGGGCTCTCGGTGTCGGTCGTCTTGTTCGCCAGGTCGTAGGTGGAGTTGCCCGCGGCGGCGACCTGGAGGGAGCCCTTGTTCTCGGCGTACTCCTGGGCGCGGCGCACCCCTTCGATGATGGCGGCCTGGTCGGCGTTGTCCGGGCAGTTGAACTGCCACGGGTCGGTGTAGTAGCTGTTGTTGGTGACCTTGAAGCCGTGGTCGCCGGCCCACACCAGACCGCAGACGGTGTTCTCGGCGTAGAAGAGCGTGGAGCCCGGCTCCGCGAGACGGACCGAGGCGATCTTCACCCCCGGGGCGACGCCTACGACGCCCTTGCCGTTCCTGGCGGCGGCGACCGTACCGGCGACGTGTGTGCCGTGGCTGTCGACGTCACGCCAGGCGCCGGTTCGGGTGTCCGGCTTGCCGTAGGCGCAGGAGACCGAGTCGGCGGCGTCGAAGTTGGCGGCGAGGTCCTGGTGCTGGTCGTCCACACCGGTGTCGAGGATGCCCACCTTCACCGAGGACGAGCCGGTGGAGACGGCCCAGGCCTGGTCGGCCTTGATCTGGCTCATGTCCCAGCGCACCGGCTCACCGGCCGGGGTGCTGGACTGCGCCGGGTTGGCGGGCGGCGCCGGGTCGTAGGCGTCGGCCGGGACGTCCGCGGTGCGGGTGGCGCCGACCTGCTGGACTCCACCCACACCCCGCATCGCGGTGGCGAAGGTGCCGGAGGCGGAGTGGGCGACGATGACGCCGATCGCGTCGAAGGACGAGAACACGGTGCCGCCGTTGGCGGTGACGGCCGAGCGCACCGCCGGGGTGTCACCGGGGGCGGTGATGACCAGATAGGCGCGGGTGCCCGCGGCCCAGGCCGCCGCGCTCCGGGCCGTGACCGGCGCGGTCGCGCGGGCCGGTGCGGGACCGGCGGAGGGTGAGACGGGCTGGGTGCTCGCGAGGGCGGGGGCCGCGAAGGCCAGCGCGGCTCCGAGGGCGGCGGCCCCGGCCAGAAGGCGTCGGGGACGTCTGGATATGGGGGGTGTCAATGCGTCCTCCGATGACCCGACAGGCACGGGTGGCACCTACCGGGTCGTACGAAACGAATGGTGGACGCAAGATGTCAGATCATCGGCCGGGGTGGGAAGTGTCTTTCGCGGTACGGGTGTTCATCTGCGGCACTCACACCGTGTCCGTGACGGGAGCGTCGCCGCCACCGCCCCGCGTCCGCGCGGACGCGGGTGGTCAGAGGGCGTGCCCGGCCGTCGCGTCGACGTGGGCGGGCACCTCCTCGTGGCGGTCTCCCACCGAGAGCGTGCCGCCGGGCTCGAACATGAGGATCGAGGCACCGGACGGCGCGGAGGGTTTGTGCTCGGTGCCGCGCGGCACGGTGAAGACCGAGCCGGCCGGCAGGGTCACGGTCCGCTCACCGCCGTCCTCGCGCAGCGCGATGTGCAACTCCCCGTCGACCACCAGGAAGAACTCGTCGGTGTGGTCGTGGACGTGCCAGATGTGCTCACCCTCGACCTTGGCGACGCGTACGTCGTAGTCGTTGACGCGGGTGACGATGCGGGGGCTCCACAGGGCGTCGAAGGAGGCGAGCGCCCGGTCGAGGGCGATGGGCAGGTCGGTGGTGGGGGTGTGGTCGGTGACGGGGTGGTTGCTCATGGCCCCATCCTCAGCCGTGGCGCCGCCCCGCCGTGAGTGCTAGAAATCGCATATGCCGCAAGATTCCTCGCACGGGTCGCTCAGGACGCACGGGTCGCACGGGTCGCGCACCCACCGGGTCGTCGTGATCGTCGACGAGAACTCCAACCCCTTCGAGCTGGGCTGCGTCACCGAAGTGTTCGGGCTGCGCAGGCCCGAACTCGGCCGTGAGCTCTACGACTTCACCCTGTGTGCCCCGGAGCCGGACACCCTGATGCGGGACGGGTTCTTCACGCTCACCGGGGTCGCGGGGCTGGACGCGGCCGACAGCGCTGACACCCTGATCGTGCCCAACCGCCCGGATACCGAGGTGCCCCGGCGTCCCGCCGTCCTCGACGCCGTCCGGCGGGCGCACGCGCGCGGGGCGCGGCTGGTCGGGATGTGCAGTGGCGCCTTCACCCTGGCCGAGGCCGGGGTCCTCGACGGGCGCCGGGCCACCGCGCACTGGCAGTGGGCCGATACGTTCCGGGCCCGCTTCCCCTCGGTCGACCTGCGGCCGGACGTGCTGTTCGTGGACGACGGTGACATCCTCACCTCCGCGGGGAGCGCCGCCGCCCTGGACCTGGGGCTGCACCTGGTCCGCCGGGACCACGGGGCCGAGGTGGCCAACTCGGTGAGCCGGCGGCTGGTGTTCGCCGCCCACCGGGACGGCGGGCAGCGGCAGTTCGTGGAGCGGCCGGTTCCGGACGCCCCCGACGAGTCGCTGGCGCCGGTACTCGCCTGGGCGCAGGAGCGGCTCGGCGCACCCCTCACCGTGGCCGACCTCGCCGGCCGCGCGGCCGTCAGCCCCGCCACCCTGCACCGCCGCTTCCGCGTCCAGCTCGGCACCACCCCGCTGGCCTGGCTCACCGGTGAGCGGATCGCCCTCGCCTGCCGTCTCATCGAACGGGGTGAGCAGCGGCTCGACGTGGTGGCCCGGCGCAGCGGCCTGGGCACCGCCGCCAACCTCCGGTCCCGGCTGCGCCGCGAGACGGGCCTGAGCCCCTCGGCGTACCGGCGGCGCTTCGGACCGGAACCGGCGCCCGTGCCGGGCTGACCGCGGGACGGGGACCGGACGGCGTCCGGCCGCATACGGCGGAGTCACCCGCGCGCGTGCACCCGTCTCTCCGGGGCCCGGGTCAGCTCGCGCAGTACGTGTCCTTCGCCGGACGCTCCCCCGTGGTGAGGTACGTGGTGACCGCGCGGTCGCCGCATGCGTTGCCGTTGTCCAGGTACATCCCGTGGCCGCCGTGGTCGACCGTGACCAGCCGGGCCCGGCCGCCCCAGGCCTGACGCATCTTCAGGGAGCCGAAGTACGGCGTCGAGGGGTCCCGCAGGCCCTGGATCATCAGCACGTTGGACGGGCCGTCACCGGTGATCCGGACCGGCTTCTCGGCGGGCGCGTCCTTGAAGAAGGCGCACGGCACGATGTTGACCGGGCTGCCCGCCGTGAGCGGGTGGCGGACCCGGTCGGCCGCGACGGCCCGCTCGTAGGAGCCGGGTACCGGCTTGGGCCAGCTCACGTCGTTGCAGATCACCGCGACGGTGGCCGCCGCGTCCTGGTCGCTCAGGGGCTGGGCGAGCGCAGCGGGCAGGACCGGGGTCGCCTTGGGGTCCTGGGCCTGGTGGATGAGCCGCGCCAGCATGGGGAAGGACGCGTCCGAGTAGAGGGCCATCTGGAGCGCCTGGCGCAGTTGGTTGCCGGTGAGTGCGACACCGTCCGTGGTCGTCCTCCTCGGCCGTGCGTCGAGCTTCGCAGCGAGATCGAGGACCAACGGCCTTACGTCGGCGGCGTGTTGGGCCAGCCGCAGCCCTTCGGCCTCCCGGTCCGGGTCCGAGGCCCAGGCCGCGAAGTCCGGGAAGCGGATGTCGGCCGCCGGTGCCATGTTGGCCAGCCAGCCGCGCTCGACGCGGCGCGGGTCGGGGTCGCCGCTGCTGTCGAGCACCCAGCGGTCGGTGTGCTGCGGGTACGTCTGCGCGTACACCGCGCCCACATAGGTCCCGTACGAGACGCCGTACGCCGACAGCTTGCGCTCGCCGAGCGCCTGGCGGAAGCGGTCGATGTCGCGCACCTCGTTGCGGGAGGTGAAGCTGCGCAGCACCGCGCCCCCGTTGCGCTCGCAGGCCTCGGCGACGCGGCGGGACCTGGCGACGTTCTCGCTGATGTCGCCGCCCGGTCCCGGCCAGGACCGCAGGTTCACCAGCATGCGGTCGTCGGCGGAGAGCCCGCAGCTCGCCGTGGTGCTGGCGCCCACACCGCGCGGGTCGAGGCTGACGAGGTCGTAGGCGCCGCCGGTCTCAGTGCGCAGTGCGGCTCCCTGCTCCGCCAGTTGCCGCAGCCCGGAGCCGCCCGGTCCGCCGGGGATCACCAACAGTGCTCCGCGCCGCTTGTCCGGGTTCTGGCCGCGCAGCCGGGACACGGCGACGCTGATGCCCGGGCCCTGCGGATGCGCGTAGTCGAGCGGCACGGGCAGCGAGGCGCACTCCTGCCCGCTCACCGCGCCGTCGAAGGCGCAGGGTTTCCAGTCGAGCGCGGGCGCCCCGGTACCGGCGGAGCGGGCCTGGGCCGCCGGGACGGCGGTGGCGGTGAGGGCCGTGGTGGCGGCGGCGAGGGAGAGGGCGATCGCGAGGCCTCTGTGGCGGTAAGTCGTCATGGGACAAGGGTGGTTGAGCGGTTCCCGCGATCCCATCCGGCAGGCAGGCCGACCGCGGTGGGGTTATCCCCCGGGCCCCCTCCGGCCTCTCTGCGGGCAGCCGGAGGGGGTGGGCGGGGTCAGCGCACGATCTGGTCGCCGTCCGGCACGTCCTCGACCGTCACGACGGCGCGCGGCTGCCCCAGCCGGAGCGCGACGGCCCGGGCCAGGCCCTCGAAGTCCCGGCCCTCCGGCTGCGGTACCGCCTCCCCCTCGCCGTATGCCTCGATCGCCCGTGTGAAGTAGCCGGGGTGCCAGGCGCCCACCGCACCCCGGACCTCGACGGCGGCGACCGGGCGGCCCGCGACGGCCTTGCGCAGCGCGGGCAGGATCTCGTCGGACCGCAGTTCGCCCGGCACCTGGAACAGGCTGGCGTGGGCGCCGACCAGTCCGCCGGTGCGCAGCCGTACCGTCACGGTCAGACAGCTGGTGACGGAGGGGTAGGTGAGCACCCCTCCCCGGGCCACCTCCCTGACCTGGCCCTCCGTCACGGTGGCGGTGGCGGGCGCCGGGTGGACATGGGTGAGGGAGGCGACCGGTGCTGTCCGCGGCTGTGCCCGGACCGGAGCGGTGGCCACGGCCGCGAGGAGGGGCAGGGCCAGGGCGAGCACCACGGCACGTGATCCGGTACGGGTCCGGGAGGTGTGCCGGGGCGGCTGGTGGGAGGGCAAGAGGACTCCTGTTCAGGGATGAGGTCGACGGGCGTCCGTACGGTCGCACCGGCCGCCCGGTTCCTATCATCCGAGGTCAGGGCGGCTCCCGACAAAGCGGCCACGTGCGGGGCGGGCCGAGGCGCGGGCCCGGGCCGACATGGCCCGTACGGCCCCGGTCCCACGTCCCCGCTCCAGGCCTCCGCCCGCCCGGCCGCGGCGAAGGCGAAGATCCATGGGTATCGACAGAAGACACACGGGTCGTACACAGTGGCCTCCCGTTGTCGTGACCGAGCCAGCAGCGCCGAGGAGCCACCGTGACCAAGTGGGCAGGCCGGACCGCCGTCGAGATAGCCGAGGCCGTCCGGCAGAGGGTGGTCACCCCGCGTGAGGTGGCCGCCGACCACCTGGCGGCGATCGCCGCGCGGAACGGGCGCGTCGGCGCGTTCCGGGTGGTGCGCGCCACCGCCGCGCTCGCGGAGGCGGACGCGGTCGGTGCCCGTACCGATCTGGCCCGGCTGCCGCTGGCCGGTGTCCCCGTGGCCGTCAAGGACAACCTTCCGGTACGCGGTGAGTCGACCCGCAACGGCTCCGCGGCCACCCCGGCGGGGCCCGCGGCCGAGGACCATGTCACCGTCGCGCGGCTGCGGGCGGCGGGCGCGGTGGTGGTGGGGCTGACGCACGTACCGGAGCTGTGTGTCTTCGGGACCACCGACGGCGTCCACGGCATCGCCCGCAACCCCTGGGACCCCTCGCGTACGGCGGGTGGTTCGTCCGGGGGCGGCGCGGCGGCGGTCGCGGCGGGACTGGTGCCGCTCGCACTCGGCAACGACGGCATGGGGTCCCTGCGGATACCGGCCGCGCACTGCGGTCTGGTCGGCCTCAAGCCCGGCACCGGGCGCGTCCCCGCCGAACTCGGCGGTGGCTGGTTCGGGATGTCGGAGAACGGTCCGCTGGCGACGACGGCGGCCGACGCGCGGCTGATGTTCTCGGTGCTGGCGGGCGAGACACCGCCCACCGGCGACGAGCCGGCGAGCCCGCCTCGTCCGCTCAGGATCGCCGTCTCCACCCGCAGCCCGATCGCCGGGGTGCGGGTGACCGGCGCCTACACCGCGCTCACCCGCCGGGCGGCCCGGGCGCTCGCGGGGGCCGGGCACCGGGTGTCCGTCGCCCACCCGCCCTACCCGCTGACCTTCGGCGCGGTCGTCCTGGCCCGCTGGACGGGCGGCACCGCGCAGGACGCCGAGGGGCTCGACCCGCGTCTGCTGACCCCGCGCACCCGGCGCCACGCGGCGATCGGGCGGGCCGCCGAACGGCTCGGGATGCTGCGCGCGGACCACCGGGGGGCCCTGAACCGGCGGCTCGCGCCCTTCTTCGGGGAGTACGACGTTCTGCTCACGCCCGCGCTGGCCCGGCGCGGCCCGGCGGCCGAGGCGTGGCACGAGCGCGGCTGGCTGGCCAACGTCCTGGTGAACACCGCCTGTTCGCCCATGACCCCGCCGTGGAACCTCTCGGGTCACCCGGCCCTCGCGATGCCGTTCGGCTCGCTGCCCACGGGCCTGCCGGGTTCGGTCCAGCTCGTCGGCCGGCCGGGCTCGGAGCACCAGCTCCTCGATCTGGTGGCGCAGTTGGAGGGCTCCGACCCCTGGAAACGCACCGCGCCGGTCACCGGTCGAGGCGGGGCTTGACTGAGAGCGCACTCCAATTCGTAGCGTCGGCCGCATGACAGCACATCCCGCATCCCGCCCGACTCGTCCAATTCGTACGCCCGACGCGACGACACCGCAGCGCAGGATCGAATCCGGCTTCGGACAGCGCAGCACGGCTCAGGAGGTGCTGCGCGGCATCGACCTCACGGGCAGACTCGCCCTCGTCACCGGCGGCTACTCGGGGCTCGGCCTGGAGACCACGCGGGCGCTCGTGGGCGCCGGGGCCCGGGTGGTGGTACCCGCGCGGCGGCCCGCCGCCGCGCGGGAGGCACTGGCCGGACTCCTCGGCGCGGACGGCGGGCCCGGCGCCGAGGTCGACACCCTGGACCTGTCCGACCTGGACAGCGTCCGCGCCTTCGCCGACCGCTTCCTGGCGTCGGGCCGGGCCATCGACATCATGATCGGCAACGCGGGGGTCATGGCCTGCCCCGAGACCCGGGTCGGGCCCGGCTGGGAGGCGCAGTTCGCGACCAACCACCTGGGCCACTTCACCCTGGTCAACCGCCTCTGGCCGGCGCTGACGGCGGGCCGGGCGCGGGTCGTGGCGGTCTCCTCGCGCGGCCACCAGCTCGCCGGAATCGGCTGGGACGACGTCCACTTCGCGCGCGGCTACGACAAGTGGCTGGCCTACGGGCAGGCCAAGACGGCCAATGTGCTCTTCGCCGTCCATCTGGACGCGCTGGGACGGGACGCGGGGGTACGGGCCTTCGCACTGCACCCCGGCGAGATCCTCACGCCCCTGACGCGGCACGTCTCGCGCGAGGAGATGCTCGACGCGGGGTGGGTCGACGAGGAGGGGAACGTGGCCGGCTCGTTCAAGACACCGCGGCAGGGCGCGGCGACCCAGGTGTGGGCGGCGACCTCGCCGCGGCTGGCGGGTCTGGGCGGGGTTTACTGCGAGGACTGCGACGTGGCCGAGCCCGCGGTCCCGGGCAGCGGCCCGACGGGCGGTGAGGTGGGGCGCGACGAACTCACCCCCGGCGTCAGCACCCACGCCACCGACCCGGTCCAGGCCGCCCGGCTGTGGCGGCTCTCCGCCGAACTGACCGGGGTGGACGCGTTCGCACCGGGCGTCTGACGAGGGAGGGGCGCGGTTCGGGTGTCGCCCTCCGGCGGGCCCGAACCGCCTCCGCCCCCGGCGCCGCCCGTGCCCCTGCCTCCGCCCTCACCCCGCC
>NZ_JBJHPC010000290.1:0-8943 GCF_045257485.1 Streptomyces sp. YS-3
AGGCGGGGCTGCTGCTCGACCACCTCGCGGCGCTGGACGTGCCGCACGCGGTCGCGGGCGGAGATCTGAACGACCGCCCCGACGGCCGCGCCTTCCGCCGCCTCGCGGACGGCCTCCAGGACTGCTGGGCGGTACGGCCCTGGGGCGGTGAGTACACCTCCACACCCGCCGTGGCGAAGACCGCGTCGATGCGCTGATGGGGGTCGGCCGGGGTCGAGGTGTACTCACCGCCCCAGGGCCGTACCGCCCAGCAGTCCTGGAGGCCGTCCGCGAGGCGGCGGAAGGCGCGGCCGTCGGGGCGGTCGTTCAGATCTCCGCCCGCGACCGCGTGCGGCACGTCCAGCGCCGCGAGGTGGTCGAGCAGCAGCCCCGCCTGGGTGTGCCGCTCCTCCGCCTGGAGGCTCAGATGGCAGCTGAGGACGCCGAGCCGGGCGCCTCCGACCCGTACCACCGCCGAGGCGAAGCCGCGTCGGTGCAGGCCCGGGGTGAGCGGGAGCAAAACGTCCTCGGTGCGCTCCACCACCGCCCGCAGCGAGCACAGCAGCAGCGGGCCCGCGGCCGTGGCGCCGCCGCTGAGGACCACGAGGCCGCTCGCCGCCGCGAGCCGGGCGGCGGCCTTGCGCCAGCGGAAGAAGCGCGGCGCCTCCTGGACGAGGACCAGGTCCGGGTCGCAGGCGCTGATCACCCGGGCCAGCGCCGCGGTGTCGTCGCGCATCGAGCGGATGTTGTAGCTGAGGACACGGATCACGGCCGAGCCGTTCTCCGTACGGGACGCGGGAAGATCGGTGAGCGGCATGGGGCACAAGATAGAGCAGCGCCCGCCGCGTCCGTGACGGACGCGGCGGGCGCTCAACCACCGTACGGGGGCGGCGACTCAGCCCTGGCGGGCCAGGTCCGCCGCGCCGACCAGACCGGCCTTGTTGCCGAGCTGGGCCGCGAGCACCTGGGCGTGCGGACGCCACTGGCCGCCGATCAGCCAGCGCCGGAACGACTTGCGGATCGGGTCGAGGACCAGCTCGCCCTCGTCCGAGACACCGCCGCCGACGATGAACGCCGAGGGGTCGAAGAGCGAGGCCAGGTCGGCCAGGCCCGCGCCCGCCCAGCGGGCCAGTTCACGGAAGGAGTCCACCGCGACGGGGTCGCCCTGCCGGGCGGCGGCGCTGATGTGCTTGCCCTCGATGCCCTCGATGGTGCCGTCGCCGAGGCCGAGGAGGATCGTGGCGTTCTCGGGGGTGGCGTTGGCGCGCTGGCGGGCGTACCGAACGAGCGCGCGCCCCGAGGCGTACTGCTCCCAGCAGCCCTGGCTGCCGCAGCCGCACAGCAGTCCGTCGGGCACCACCCGGACGTGACCGAACTCGGCGGCCACGCCGAAGCGTCCGCGGCGCAGCTTGTTGCCGATGATGATGCCGCCGCCCAGGCCGGTGCCGAGGGTGATGCAGATGACGTCCTCGTGGCCCTGGCCGGCGCCGAACCGGTACTCGCCCCAGGCAGCCGCGTTGGCGTCGTTCTCCACCACCACGGGGAGCCCGACCCGCTGCTCGACCTTGTCCTTCAGCGGCTCGTGGCGCCAGTCGATGTTGGGTGCGAAGAGGACGGTGGCGCGCTTGTCGTCGACGTATCCGGCGGCGCCGATGCCGACGGCGTCGATCTGGTGCCCCTTGCCGGCTCCTTCGACCGCGGCGCAGATCGCGTCCACGATGGCGTCAGCGGTCAGCGGCGTGGGCACGGTGTGCGTCTCGAGGATGTGGCCCTCCTCGTCGACCACTCCCGCCGCGATCTTGGTGCCGCCGATGTCGACGCCGATGGTGAGTCCCATTAAGTCCCTCAGTTTTCGGTCGAGCCCCGCTAAGGCCCACCGTACCCGAGGGCGGGCACCGGTCAGTCAGTCCAGGTCGATGTGCTCGGTCGGGCCCCCGCCCGCTCCGCCGTCGTCCTTCTTCGCCCCGCCGGACGCGCCGCCGGACGCCCCGCCGGGCGCGCTGTCGGCCGGGCCGCCCGCCGTCCAGCGGCGCTCGGCGCCCTCGACCGCCGAGCGGTAGGCGGCCAGCAGCTCGCCGCCGGCCGCGGCGAGGTGGTCGAAGACGTCCGGGTTGCGCTCGATGACCGGCTCGACCACCGCCCTGGCCTGGCCGATCAGCTGCTGCACGGCGCTCTGCGCGGCCATGCCGGGCAGCGAGGACTGCAGGGAGGAGACCTTGTCGGCGACGGCGTCGACCAGTCGGCGCAGCTCCTCGGCGGCCGAGCCGGGCTGCGTCCCGTAGGCGGCACGGCGGCGCGCCTTCTCCTCGGCGAGGTCCTCGGCGCACGCGTCGGCCCAGGCATCCGCGTCGGGTGCGGGGCGCTCGGTGGCTTCGCTCATGGCGGACTCCAGCTTGAGGGAGAAGGGTCTGTCCTCTCGACGTTACCCGAACGGGGGTACGGCGTTCAGGACGTCCGGGGCCACAGATCGGGGTCCGGGGTGAACCGGATCCTCAGCACGCCGTCGGTGAGCCCGGCGCCGGAGACCGTGCAGCGCCGCAGCGCGGAGGGCAGGGGGGCGATCCTGCGGAACGGTCCGGCGGTGAGCAGGAGTTCGTCGCCGCGCCGCACCAGACCGAGCCGGTCCCGGTCGGCGCCGGGCAGCGGCAGGTGCCACACCAGGACGCCGTCGTCGGCCAGCCGGTCCTCGACCCGCCAGGCCGGGGCCGGTGCGCAGGCGCCCGCGTCCTCGGACCACGGACCGCTCCCGGCGACCGGTTCGTCGAGCCCGTCGAGGTCGTCGAGCCCGTCGGGTCCTCGTGGATCGCGGCCCAGGTGCGCGACCTCGTACAGCGGTACGCCCTCGAACTCCTCGGCCAGCTCCTTGAGCGCGCACTGCTGGTGCCCGGAGAGCGCGGCGAGGAAACGGTCCGCCGAACCGGTGGGCAGCACCCGGTTGGCGATCACCGCGTCCGGGGTGATCTCGTGCAGCGCCAGCCCGAGCCGGGCGGTGCGCAGGGCGGCGACACCGGCCGCGCCGGGCTCGGCGACCAGCCGCACGGTCGTCGCCGGGTCCCGGAACACGGCCTCGGCGGCGGCCAGCTCCGCGTCCCAGCGCGCGGCCGTCTCGTACAGCCACTGCGCGGGCATCGGGACCCCGGCGAGCTGGGCGAGGACCGGGCGCAGCGAGCGGGCGGCCTGGCGCTCGGGCGGCAGCAGCCGGCGCAGATAGCGCCGCAGCTGCCCGGGCAGGGCGAGGGCGGCGATGCTCTGGTGGACCGGCGGCATGTCGACGACGACCAGGTCGTGGCCGCCGGCCGCCGCCTCGCGCACCGCCCTGAGCAGGGCGAGCTGCTCGGCGCCGGGCAGCTCGGTCAGCTCCTCATCGTCGAGGCGGCCCGCGCCCAGGAGCTCCAGGGCGGTGGTGGCGCGGTCCTGGAGGGCGAGCAGTTCGCCGCGGAAGTGGGCGGCGGAGTCGATGCGTACGACGTCGAGACCGGGCACGTCCTGGTCGCCGGGGAGCCGGTCCGCGAAGTCCTCGCGGTCCGCGGACAGGAGCAGGGTGCGCGCACCGCGCCGGGCCGCCGCGAGCGCGGTCGCGGCGGCGACGGTGGTGCGGCCCGCGCCGCCGGGACCGGTGACGAGGACCGTACGCATCCTCAGGCCTTCTCGGTCCCGTCGGCGGTGCCGGCCGCGCCGCTCTCGACGCGCTTCTTCAGACCGGCGAGCGCGCGGTCGATGATGACCTTCTCGGCCTTGCGCTTGATCATGCCGAGCATGGGGATCTTGACGTCCACGGTCAGCTGGTAGGTGACCTCGGTGTGGCCGCCGGGGGCGTCGGCGAGGCTGTACGAGCCGTCGAGGGAGCGCAGCATCTGGGACTTCACCAGGCTCCAGCTCACCTTGCGGGAGCCGTCCCAGGTGTACTTGAGGGTGTGGTCGTCCTTGATGGCGCCCGCGTCCAGCACCAGACGGACCTGCTCGGCGCGGCCCTCGGCGTCCTTGGACAGCACCTCGGCCTCCTTCACCTCTCCGGTCCACTGCGGGTACCGGGCGAAGTCGGCGATCACCCCCATCACCTCGGCGGGTGCCGCCTCGATGGTGATGGATGAGCTGGTGTGTTCCGCCATCGTCGTGGCTCCTCCAGTGCGCGGGCCGGTGTGTGGGGGTCGGTAGACGTGCAGGCTATCGCGTGCCGCCGGGGCCTCTCGCCGGTGCCCGGCTCACCACTGGAGCGCGAAGGGCCGGGAAGTGGCGGCGAAGTGGCCGACGTTCACGCATTCGGTGCGCCCGATCCGGACCCGGCGGGCGAGCGGCTGGTGGACATGGCCGAAGAGGGAGTACCGGGGCCTGGTCTTCCGGATGGCTTCGAGCAGGGCGCGCGAGCCGCGTTCGAAGCGGCGGGGGACCGTGTCGTAGACCAGCTCGGGAACGTCCGGCGGGATGTGCGAGCAGAGCACGTCGACCTCGCCGAGCGCCTCGACCTTGGCCGCGTACTCCTCGTCGGAGATCTCGTAGGGCGTGCGCATCGGAGTGCGCAGTCCGCCGCCCACGAAGCCGAAGACCCGGCCGCCGATCTCGACCCGCTCGCCGTCCAGGACCGTGGTGCCCGGACCGGCGTACTGCGGCCAGAGGGTCGGTATGTCGACATTGCCGTAGGTGGCGTACGTCGGGGTGGGGAAGGCGGCGAACATCTCGGCGTACTGCCGGCGGACCGCCGCCTCGATGGCGGCCTCCCGGTCGAGCCCGGCCCACAGCGAGCGGCCCAGCTCACGGGCCTCCTCGAAGCGGCGGGCGGTGCGCAGGGCGACGATCCGGTGGGCGTTCTCGACGCCGAAGAGGTCGGGGAAGATCCCGCGCGAGTGATCGGCGTAGTCGAGGAAAAGGACGAGGTCACCCAGGCAGACAAGGGCGTCCGCGCCGTCGCCCGCCTTCGCGAGGCCCTCGGCGTTTCCGTGCACATCGCTGATCACATGTACTCGCATGCAGCCACCCTAGGCGGCCGGACCTGCGGTTACTTCCGAGTCGCGAAAGGAGTGGACTACTGTGCGCCAAGCGGCGCGAAATCCGTGTGACGCAGCGAACATCTGACCAGGACCCCCTATCGGGAACCCACTACCGGTGGGTAACGTCCGGGCAGTCCAGTCGTGCTCGGAGCAGACCCCCAACAAGTTGCTCCGGGCACCTGCCCGATCTTGGACCGCAGCCGGTGCGTCACACAGAGCCGTGGCACCGGCGCCCGATGAGGAGCAGCAGTCTTGCGCGAGTTCAGCCTTCCGGCCCTGTACGAGGTCCCCACGGACGGCAACCTGACGGATCTGATCCGCCGCAATGCCGCTCAGCATCCCGATGTCGCGGTCATGGGCCGCAAGGTCGCGGGACGCTGGACCGATGTCACCGCCACCCAGTTCCTCGCCGAGGTCCGCGGCGTGGCCAAGGGGCTCATCGCCGCCGGCGTCGAGCCCGGCGACCGGGTGGCCCTGCTGTCCCGCACCCGCTACGAGTGGGTGCTGCTCGACTTCGCCATCTGGAGCGCGGGCGCGGTCACCGTCCCCGTGTACGAGACGAGCTCGCCCGAGCAGATCCAGTGGATCCTCGGCGACTCCGGCGCGACCCTGTGCGTGGTGGAGACCGAGGCGCACCTGGCGTCCGTCACCGCCGTGCAGTCGGCGCTGCCCGCCCTCAAGGGCGTCTGGCAGCTGGAGGCGGACGCGGTGGCGCAGCTCACCGCGGGCGGCTCGGACATCTCGGACGAACTGCTCGACCAGCGGATGTCCTCGGCGCACGCCGACGACCCGGCGACCATCGTCTACACCTCGGGCACCACCGGCCGCCCCAAGGGCTGTGTGCTGACCCACCGCGCCTTCTTCGCGGAGTGCGGCAACGTGGTCGAGCGCCTCAAGCCGCTCTTCCGCACCGGCGAGTGCTCGGTCCTGCTCTTCCTGCCCGCGGCCCATGTCTTCGGGCGGCTCGTCGAGGTGGCGTCGGTGATGGCGCCGATCAAGCTCGGCTGCGTACCAGACATCAAGAACCTCACCGACGAGCTGGCCTCCTTCCGGCCGACGCTGATCCTCGGTGTGCCGCGGGTCTTCGAGAAGGTCTACAACGCGGCGCGGGCCAAGGCGCAGGCGGACGGCAAGGGCGCGATCTTCGACAAGGCCGCGCACACCGCCATCGCCTACAGCCGCGCGCTCGGCACCCCGCAGGGCCCCTCGCTCGGCCTGAAGATCAAGCACAAGGTCTTCGACCGGCTGGTCTTCAGCAAGCTGCGCGCGGTGCTCGGTGGCAAGGGCGAGTACGCGATCTCCGGTGGCGCCCCGCTGGGCGAGCGGCTCGGCCACTTCTTCCGGGGCATCGGCTTCACGGTCCTGGAGGGCTACGGCCTCACCGAGTCCTGCGCCGCGACCGCGTTCAACCCGTGGGACCGCCAGAAGATCGGTACGGTCGGGCAGCCGCTGCCGGGCTCCGTGGTGCGCATCGCGGACGACGGCGAGGTGCTGCTGCACGGCGAGCACCTGTTCACCGGGTACTGGAACAACGAGGCGGCGAGCGCCGAGGCGCTGGCCGACGGCTGGTTCCACACCGGGGACATCGGCACCCTCGACGAGGACGGCTACCTCGCGATCACCGGCCGCAAGAAGGAGATCATCGTCACGGCGGGCGGCAAGAACGTCGCCCCGGCGGTGATCGAGGACCGCATCCGCGCGCACGCGCTGGTCGCGGAGTGCATGGTGGTCGGTGACGGGCGGCCGTTCGTGGGCGCGCTGGTCACGCTCGACGAGGAGTTCCTGGCCCACTGGGCCGCGGACCACGGCAAGCCGGCCGGTTCCTCGGCGGCCTCGCTCCGGCAGGACGCGGAGCTGCTGGCGGAGGTGCAGCGGGCGGTCGACGACGGCAACGCGGCGGTCTCCAAGGCGGAATCGGTGCGGAAATTCCGCATTCTCACCTCCCAGTTCACGGAGGAGGCGGGGCACATCACCCCGTCGCTGAAGCTCAAGCGCAATGTCGTGGCGAAGGACTTCGCCGACGAGATCGAGGCGATCTACGCCCACTGATCAGGCCGGACCGATCGGGCCGGACCGACCAGGCGGGTCCGATCAGGCCGGGAGGTCCTCCGCGAGGACGCGCTGGACGTTGCGTTCGGCGAGCGCCGTGATCGTGACGAACGGGTTGACGCCGATGGAGCCGGGGATGAGGGCTCCATCGGTGACGTACAGCCCCGGATACCCCTTCACCCGCCCGTAGCCGTCGGTCGCCCGCCCCAACGGGCAGCCGCCGAGCGGGTGGTAGCAGAAACCGTCCGCGAACGGGGTGCCGTTACCGAACAGGTCGTACCGGTACATCGTCGCGTTCCTGAGGTTGATCCGGTCGAAGAGCCTCTTCGTGGCGTCGACCGAGGGCTGGTTCTGCGCCCTGGTCCAGTTGAGCTTCGCGGAGTCGGTCGCCGGGTCGTACGAGAAGGTGCCGCGCTGGGGGTTTTTGGTGATCGCCAGATAGAGGCTCACCCAGTGCTCGAAGCCCATCGGCAGCGGGGCGATCTCGGCGAAGACGGGGCTGGCGGCGTTGTCCCAGTCGTCGATGCCCAGGGCGGGCATGGTGGCCTCGTCGGCGCCCACCGTGTCCCACACGTGGTTGGCGCGGGCGGTCATGATGTTGCCGTTGGGGCCCCAGCCGGTGCCGACGGCCGGGTCGAGGGCGGGCAGCGTGCCCCTCGCGCGGGCGCGCACCAGCAGTTCGGTGGTGCCGAGGCTGCCGGCGCCGAGGAAGAGTTTGCCGCAGCCGATCTCCCGGGTCTCCACGACCTTGCCGGTGAGGTCGATGCGGTCGGCGGTGACGACGTACGTGCCGTCGGGCTCCCGGCGGATCGCGCGGGCGCGGTGCAGGGTGTCGATGGTGACCTTGCCGGTGCCCAGCGCGGCGGCGAGGTAGGTCTTGTCGACGGATCTCTTGCCGTGGTTGTTGCCGTAGATGACCTCGCCCGCGAGCGCGGAGCGGGTGGCGGTGCCGGCGGCTTCGCGCTGCATGTAGCCGAAGTCGTAGACGTTGGGCACGAAGACGGTCTTCAGCCCGGCGTTCTGGGCGGCCTTGCGGGAGGTGCGGGCGAACCTGTACCACTCGGTGGACTCGAACCAGGCCGGGTCGACGGAGTTCACGCCGAGCATGGCGTTGGCGCGCGGGAAGTACGTGGCGTACATCTCGGCGGCGTCGACCTCCGGCAGGACCTGGGCGAAGTAGTCGCGGCGGGGGGTGACGGCCATGCCGCCGTTGACGAGCGAGCCGCCGCCGACGCCGCGGCCCACGTACACGGACATGTCGCCGTAGTTCACTCGGTCGAGGACGCCCGGGTAGGGGCTGATGGTCTTGTTGACGACATCCAGCCAGAGGAACGTGGCGAGAGGTGCCTCGGTGCGGGTGCGGAACCACATGGAGCGCTGGTCCGGGGCGGAGGTCGAGCAGAAGACCGTGCCGTCCTGGGCGGGGGTGTCCCAGAGCCGCCCCATCTCCAGGACGAGGGTCTGGACACCGGCCTGCCCGAGCCTGAGCGCGGCGACGGCGGCGCCGTAGCCGGAGCCGATGACCAGGGCGGGGGTGTGGGTGATGGTCTGCGCCTGCGCGGCGCGGGCGGGGTCGAGGGTGATTCTGGGCAGGCCGAGCAGGGCGGCCGTCTGGAGGGCGCCGAGACCCAGGAGGTGACGGCGCGTCAGTTTTGCTGTCATGCGCGCAGCATGGGCGGAATTCGGGCTTCCGCCCAGTGGTCACGTTGTCTTAAATCTGAGTGACCGTCAGAGGTGGGAGTGTGGTGGGCCCGGGGTTCGTCTGCGGGCCGGTGGGGGTTGCTCGCGCAGTTCCCCGCGCCCCTCAGGTAGTCGGCCGCAGCCGGAGAACTCAGCTCAGCCACAGGCCTTCAGGGGCGCGGGGAACTGCGCGAGCGGCCACACACGACCCGCACCCCACCACCCGGCCAGCCGGGCCGCCCCCTCACAG